>DVNF01000120.1 GCA_018714575.1 Candidatus Stercoripulliclostridium merdigallinarum | reverse complement strand
GCAAAGCATTTTCAGATATAAATCGGTTCGAATCGCAACGGGAAGTATTTATAAAGATTGGGTTGAATCGTAACGGAAAGTATTTTTATCGGTATATTTATCGGTAATGATATTTAAAATTAAAAATAATTGACAAAATCAATATATAGTGTATAATATATATTGAAGAATATGTAACGGAGATAATATGCCCCCGAAAGCCAGGATAGGCAAGGAAAAAATTTTGGACGCGGCGTTCGAACTGACCAGGAAACGCGGAGCCGAAGCTATTACCGCCAAAGCCGTGGCGGAAAAAGCCGGTTGTTCTACTCAGCCGGTATTTTGGTATTACGAAAACATGGACGCGCTGAAAAAAGAAGTGTTCGACAGAGGCTTGGCGTTTTTCGGGGAAAGACTTAGGGCACAACGTACCGATTGCGAATCTCCGTATTTGGGCGTGGGATTGAATTATATAGAGTTCGCCGCCGAAGAAAAAGGTATTTTCCGAATGTTGTTCATGAGCGATTTCGGAGGGACCGACTTGGTGAGGGCGGACTTGGAAAAAGACTATATCTTATCGATTATCGAATTTTCCGACGGCGTTACAGGCGCGGCGGCGGAGGATATATACAAAGAAATGTGGCTGTTTTCGCACGGGATCGCGGCGATGACGGTCACGGGTACGGCGAAATTTTCGGATGCCGAAATACGCCGTATGCTGTCCAGGGTATATCGCGGATTGTTAGGATCCGAAATATAAATAAGGAAAGGAACTGTATTATCATGACAAAATACGATGCTGTAGTAATCGGTGCCGGCAACGGCGGATTAGTCGCGGCGATACGGCTGTTGCAGGGTGGGCTGAAGACGCTGATAGTCGAAAAGCACAATTTGCCCGGCGGCTTTGCAACGTCTTTCCGTCGCGGCAGGTTTGAATTCGAAGCCTCGCTGCACGAATTGAACGACTTCGGAACCGCGTCCAACGCCGGCGACGTCAGAGTGTTGTTTGACGAACTTGGCGTTACGGACAAAATCGAATGGCTTCAGATACCGGAAGCCTACCGCGTTATATCGCGAGCCGAAAAACTTGACGCGACCATGCCTTTCGGCGTAAAGGAGTTCATTGATAAAATGGAATCCTATGTGCCGGGCAGCCGCGAATCGGTGACCAAGTTCTTTGAACTTGCGGAGGAAGTCCGTCTTGCTCAGGCTTACACTGCTTCCGTCAACGGCAAGGCCGATTCGAAGTATATGGTCGCTAACTACGGAAATTTCGTGCGTTGCGGCTCTTATTCGGTCAACGAAGTTTTAAAAACGCTGAAAATGCCGCAAAAGGCGATTGATATTATCAGCGCGTATTGGTGCTATTTGGGCGCGAACCTGAACGACATGAGCTTTATCCACTATGCCAGCATGGTCAACCGTTATATAATGCGCGGAGCAGCCATGCCGAAGATGCGCTCGCATGAAATTTCGCTGGCTTTGACCGAGCGTATAAGGGAGCTGGGCGGTGACGTACTGTTCAATACCGAAGCAGTCAAGATTCTGACCGACGCCGAGGGCGGAGTTTCCGGAGTTATCCTGGACGACGGTACGGAGATACAGACTCGTCACGTAGTTTGCAACTGTGCTCCGCACGTTGTTTACGGAAAGATGATAGACAACCCCACCGAGGAAGAGGTCCGCGCCACGAACGCCAGGAAATTCGCCGGCAGGGGCTTTACGATGTTTTTGGGACTAGACCGCGACGCCGACGAGCTGGGAATAGAAAACCACAACTATTTCCTTTACGACACAATGGATACCGTAAAGCAGTACGACAATATGCGCACGATAGCCGGTAACGAAGCGCAAGCTACGGTTTGCTTGAACAGGGCTTTCCCGGACTGCTCGCCCAAGGGCACATGCATGATGTATTTCACTACATTGTATATGTCCGACGATTGGGCAAACGTAAAGGCGGAAGACTATTTCAAGACAAAAGACTTTGTCGCCAACAAAATGATCGACAGATTCGAACGCGATACCGGAGCCAAGATCCGCGACCATATCGAGGAAATATCGGTAGCTACGCCGATGACATACGCGCGTTACTGTGGACATCCCCAAGGCGTGATTTACGGATACGAATCGCAATATTGGGACGGGCTGATGCCGCGTCTGCAGATGATGGACGAAGATTACAGAAGGCGCGGTCTTAGGTTTGCGGGCGGATACTCGATGCGTCTGTCGGGTTATTCCAGCGCGTATTTCTCGGGCGATATTTCGGGACGCCAGACCGTAGGCGATTTCAAAAGGGAGGGTTAAGATATGCCGTTCAAATTTAAAAGACAGATATTCGGTTTTATGGATCTGATCCGATTCACAAAGATGGTGCCTAAACGCCGCGAGAAGCTGGCGGAAGGTTCAGCCGAAAAAATTCCGGCTAGCTACCGTGTAAACGAAACGGCAAGGATATTGCATCCCGGCTATCAAAGCGCGAAGCTGGTCAAAATTATTTCTAACACAGCGGACACAAAGACCTACGAATTCGAAACGGAGCGTCCGTTCTATTTCAGGGCGGGACAATACATGACTCTGGGTGCCACCATAGACGGCAGCGTCGTATCCCGTCCTTACGCGGCGTCTTCCGCGCCCAAGGCGGCGTTGGAAAAACGCGTTGCGTTTACGATAAAGAAATGCGGATTTTTCAGCGGATACATGTTCGATAACGCAAAGGTAGGCGACACGTTCACAGTGGGTGATCCGACCGGTGAATTTTGTTACGAACCGGTAAAGGACGCATCGCACATAGTGGCGATTGCGGGCGGCAGCGGCATTACGCCGTTCTACAGCATGGCGCAAGCGATTACCGACGGCACTATCGACGCAAAGCTGACGATATTCTACGGTGCGAAGACCGAGGAAGACCTTATTTTTAAAACGGAGCTGGACGCGTTGAAATCGGATAAGATCAAGGTCATCTACGTGCTAAGCAACGAGAAAAAAGCGGGTTACGAAAGCGGCTTTATCGGCGCTGAAATCATAGAAAAATACGTTTCGGGCGATTTTACTGTAATGATGTGCGGACCGCAGGCAATGTACGCGTTCTTGGACAAGGAGCTTACGAAGTTCAATCTGCCGCTCCGCCGCATAAAGAAAGAAGCCAATACCGTTGGAATGCGCGACGTAAAGGAAGCGCATTACAAAATAACCGTCAAGATAGGGTTCAATACCTATACAGTAGACGCTGACAGTCGCGAAACGGTATTGACGGCTTTGGAG
>DVNF01000119.1 GCA_018714575.1 Candidatus Stercoripulliclostridium merdigallinarum | reverse complement strand
CCTCTACCGCAACTCCGGAAAATATACATATTAACAGCGCGACCGCCATTAAAATCAGCTTTATCATTGTATCCTTACCACCGATTTTATGCTGCCCGCGCGCGGTTTATTCGAAAGTACGACGCAGGAAGAAAACAGTTCTTTCAACAGAGGATACCTCTCTATTGCTCCCTCTGCCGAATCCGAATGTATCCCTGCCGCAAGCTTTATTCCGGATCGCGCCAATTCGTTTAAAATTAACCCGTCTTTAGGCGGATACAGTTCGTCCAAAACTATTACTTCCGGAGACATTGCTCTGACGGCGCCTTCGGCGGCAAGCGTCTTCGGCGTACCCGTAATAAAATCTATCCTGTCCCCGAAAGTTGCCCCCGCCATTCCGAATTCCCCACGCTCATCCAATACTAAAGTATCGAATTTATTGCTTAGAATTCTGGCTATATCGCGTAACATCGTAGTTTTTCCTCCGAAAGGCGGAGACACAATCAATAAATTATCAAAAGGATCCAATAATGCTGAAATTTTGTTAGCCACCCCTAAAACTTCATGGGGAATTCTAACGGTCAACGAGGTAATATTTTTAAAAGTGATCAGTCTGTCTTTTTCTATAACTCCGGTTCCCGCAATGCCTATCCTGATGCCCCCGGAGTACGGCAAATAACCTTTCGAAAGCTCTTCCTGAAAGGCGTACAAAGAATTTTTCGTAGCTCGCTTTATTATACCCGAAATGTCCGCTTCGGTAACGATATGTTGCCCGAAGCGGTTTGAATAAATGTCTTTTACGGCAAGTTTTCTGCCGATTCTGATGCGAATTTCGGCAATTTGTTCAATTTTAAAAAGCTTTACCGCGTCCGAATACAGCTCTTCTCCGAGCAACGATTCCAACATGGTAAAGCTTATTTACGGAAAAATTATTTATTCCATATATAAGATCATGATTTATTTTTTGAACTTCAATGCCGCCAATCCGGCGTCGGCGTCTTCGCGCGAGATCCTACCCATATTATAATCCGCCATGACCTGAACCTGTTTGTCGTTCAACCGATAGAACATCCACACTATCCCTGCGATTATTACGCCGATCACGGGCACCAACGCATAAGTAAACCATAAACCGAACAACGCGGTATCCGATTGCCTAATGTTCATCTGTTGCAATACTTCAAAGTTTTCGGCTTCTACTTCCTGCCAACCGAAAATTCCCATCAACAACAATCCAAGTGAGCCTGCTATTGCCCCGGTCAGCTTTGCCGCAAAAGTTTGCAGTGCAAACGTAATGCCTTTAGCGTCTATGCCGGTCATATATTTACCGTATTCCGCACAGTCCGGCGTAAACATGAACATCATTACTCCGATAACGGCAAGCGGCATCGCCTTAATAGTTGCCAAAATTGTATAAACTATTATATTTTCATATCCGACAAAGAAAGTGACCAGCCCCGTTACCACAGCCAAAACAACGCACACCAAGTATATCTTCATCTTGTCGAAACGCCTTATCAACGACGGCACGAACAATGCGCAAACCAACGACGGCACCAACCCTATAACCGTAATTATTAAAGAAAATAACGAGTCATGGAACAGATAAAACGAAACGAACAACGTCATATTCGCGCTGACGTTCAGCGAAGAATAGAAGAAAAAGCCCAAATAATATATCAGCAAATACTTATTTGTAACCAAATATTTAAACATTTTCCGAACGGTAAACTCTTCCGTTTGCACGACCGGAGCGCGTTCTTTTGCCTTAAAAGCTACAGGTAGCATCGTAATAGCTGCCGTAACGCCTATAATAATGGCGATAATACTGAAATCGGAGCCGACGTGTTCCGAGATCAAGACCGTACCGATCAAAGTGCAAAAACCTGCGCCTGCCCCGCCGTAAATACTTTTGTAGGACAACATCGAAGTCCTTTCGTCCAAATTTTCGGTAATTACCGTAATGATACCGTAAATCGGCACGTCGCAAATCGTATACGCCGTATCCCAAATAATATAGGCTATGGCAAGCCATGCAAGCTTCAGCGTTTCAGAACCCGCGTCGGGAATAATGAACATCAACACCGTAGCGATCGGGACGGCGATCGCCGAAATCTTCAGCCAAGGCAGATATTTTCTACCGGATTTAAACTTTACCTTATCGAAGATGACTCCGAACAAAACGTCGTTAAAAGCGTCCCAAAGTTTGACCGCTAATATTACTGCAGCCGATTTTTCGGCATTCAGTCCCAATAGCAATAAATACGTAGTCAACAGCGTAGACACTAAATTGTAAACGGCATTTTGCCCGAAGAAAAAAGAATAATAGCTAAACCTTTCCGACGGTGAAGTATGCCAATTGTCGTTTTGTATATATGCTAACTTCATACGCTTCCTCCGAAACGCTATTTAAATTATTATTATTTTGTTATTGATATTAAGTCGATATTTAGTCTCAAAATTCCCTTCACCTCATCCCTTTAAATCACTTATACAGCCTTTCAACTATTATTAATTAACAACAATTTTATAATAATCGAATTTTAAATCAGTAGCATTATGTATAACATTTTCTATTTTTGCGCTATAATTAACTATTTTTGAAATTTAATTCTTTTATTGCGATTATAGCCAAAACATCATACACCAATCCTATCGCCGATACAACAATAATTATAATACCGTTTGTCGCACTTGCATTTGAATCGTCAATTATAAACGACGCAATCGCCAAAGCCGCATAGGCAAAATTGATAATGCAGTCCAATGCCAAAAATACCTTTCCCTTTCCGTTTCCGCTTAGCGTTCGCTTTACGCCGATCACATACAAAACAAAATATATGGCAACTATGAATCCGGCTATAATTAATATAATGCCCAAAACGCCAACCAAGCTGACGGCAAACGCCGCAAAAGGATTGTTGTCCACGTCCTCATTTAGCGCGTTTCTGCCGACAAAACCGATGACCAACATCAACGCGGCATAGGCAAACATTAGTATACCCCTGAAAATAGCGTAGCCTTTATATAAATTTACAGTTTTCATAAAACACTCTGTTGCGATTTTACGCAAATCCCACATTTTTTGTTCTATATTATGATTGTATCACATTACTTAAACGTATTTCAATACCCTTTTAAACACCGCAACCATAAATGCGACCGAAATATAGTAATAATATTAAAACAATATTACAAAGCAAATATATTTGAACCACGGCGAAATGAGAACGTTATTTGAAAAATCGTTCAGATATAATAATTAGCAAAATTTAAATTAAATTAAATTCGGACAGAAAAAAACCTAAGCCGAAAATTCGTTCGGTTTAGGTTTTTTGGTGGGCAGGGGTGGATTCGAACCACCGAAGACGCTGTCGGCAGATTTACAGTCTGCTCCATTTGGCCGCTCTGGAACCTACCCGTATTGTATAAAGCTTAGTTCGTTTTGGAGCCGGCTATCGGAATCGAACCAACAACCTGCTGATTACAAATCAGCTGCTCTGCCAGTTGAGCTAAGCCGGCATTTGTGGTGCCTTGGGGCGGAATCGAACCACCGACACGGGGATTTTCAGTCCCCTGCTCTACCATCTGAGCTACCAAGGCAAAATTTTGGCGATCCGGAAGGGACTCGAACCCTCGACCTCTAGCGTGACAGGCTAGCGTTCTAACCAACTGAACTACCGGACCGCATTCTGTGGTGGGCCTTCACGGACTCGAACCGCGGACCAATCGGTTATGAGCCGACCGCTCTAACCAACTGAGCTAAAGGCCCACAAATGCAGATTTAAGTTTTCAATGGTCGGGGTGAAGGGATTCGAACCCCCGACCCCTTGGTCCCAAACCAAGTGCGCTACCAAACTGCGCTACACCCCGTCGGGCACCTTTAACCGCGCTTATACACTATACAATAGGAAGCGGGTCTTTGTCAACACTTTTTGAAACCTTGTTTAAATTTTTTTAGGCTTTTTTCCCTTAACTACTTTAACCGACTTTTTTCATAATTTCAAATTAATTTTCTGTATTTGGTGTTGCATTTTAATTATGTATATATTAATATATTAATAAAGAGAAAATCGTTCTCTAATCATTATACGAGCTTGGATGAGAATATGGAAATTATAAATAAATTAAAAAGACTGTTAGGACGTGACGCCACCTCGGTTAAGGTTCACGCGGACTCTCATAAGCACCGTGACGCGACGCGCTACGATCCCGACATCAATATCGGCTTGACTCAGGACAAGGTAAACGACAGAATTTCCGAAAAGTTAACTAACGACAAGCCCATCAATCGCACCAAATCCTATACCAGAATAGTTTTAGAAAACGTTTTCAATTTTTGTAACACCGTCACTATCATATTGGTAGCTTTATTGTTTATCGCAGGTGCGGGAATGTACGCCGTGTCCTCGGTCATAGTCATACTGAATATGGCTATCGGCATCTGGCAAGAGATAAAAGCCAAACATAAGGTCGAAAAACTCTCTATAGTAATAGACAACACCTGCGAAGTCATCCGCGACGGTCAGCATAACGTTATCAGTACAAAGCAACTAGTTTTGGACGATATTTTCATCACTTCGCAAGGCATGCAACTTCCCGTGGATTCGGTTATCAAATCCGGGATTATGGAAGTTGACGAGTCGATTCTGACCGGAGAATCCCGTCCGGTAAAAAAGAGCGCCGGAGACAGAGTGCTTGCAGGCAGCGCGGTAGTTTCGGGCGAGGCAGTTTTACGCGCCGACAAAGTCGGAAAAGATTGTTATATAGAAAACGTAGCTCGCGTTGCCAGGCGCGTTTCAAAGCCCAAAAGCAACATATTTAAAATTTTGGATAGGATCATAAAAGGCATTTCCGTAGTTTTGGTATTCCTGGCGGGTCTGTTGCTGATATCGTTGTTGGTAACGGGTGCCGAAAGCACATTTCTGATCGAATCGGGCGTTGCGCTGAACGAAATTTCCGCATTCCAAAGTTATGTAATTACGATTTCCGCGGCAATTTTGGGAATGTTGCCTATCGGAATGTTCCTGTTGACTTCGACTACTCTTGCGGCGTCCACGCTGAAATTCGCAAAGAGGAACACCCTGCCGCAAGATCTGTACAGCATAGAGATGATCGCCATGGTAGATACCCTGTTGCTGGACAAAACGGGCACTATCACAAACGGCAAATTGGAAGTTTTGGAAACCAAAGAATTTGCCGAGCCCGCCGTTCCTTTGGCGGATATATTCCTGACCATTGTAGAAGCGACAAAGGACAAGAACAGTACGGCTTCGGCGATACGCGAACACTTCCTGTACGCGAACACTCTGGACTTCGTGGATTTTTGCGCATTCAGCTCCGCCAGGAAATTTTCGGCGATCACTTTGAAATCGGGTATGTCGTATATAATGGGCGCCCCCGATTACATTGTAGGCGATTTTGCCGAAATGAACGATTTTGTCAGAGCCAATTCCGAACATGGCCGCAGAACTTTGGCTTTGTGCGAATTTAAAGGCGGAATAGACGATTTCGACGTTGACCGTGCCAAATGCATTGCCGCGGTTTGCCTGGAAGACGAACTGCGCGGCGACGTAAAGGAAACTTTGGATTGGTTTGCGCGTAACGACGTCGACATAAAAATCATATCCGGCGACGACCCCGTAACGGTGTCCAAAATCGCTGCAAAAGCCGGCTTGCAAAACACCGATCGCATATTGAATTGTCACGGTGTTTCGGACGAAGAGTTGTTGGAAAAAGCAAAGGACACGACTATTTTCGGACGAGTATCCCCCGAACAAAAGTGCTTGTTGGTCACAGGCTTGCAAAAAGAAGGCAGGACTGTAGGAATGATCGGCGACGGCGTAAACGACGTTCAGGCGTTAAAAGAATCCGATTGTTCTATTTCCTTTGCTTCCGCAAACGAAGTCGCAAGGAATATTTCCAGGATCATTTTGATGGACAACAACTTCAAAACGCTACCCAGCGTCGTTCAGGAAGGTCGTCAAGTCATCGGAAATATCGAAAAGGTGTCTTCGTTATACATAATGAAAAACATATTCGTCATGTTTATGGTATTAATGTTTACCATACTGACGTTTGTAACGGAGGTCAACTCCTATCCGTTCGATACAAAGAGAATGTTGCTGATAGAATTTTTCGTTATCGGCGTTCCTACATTCTGCTTTGCCCTGCAACCCGGCAAAGCCAGAGCAACCGACCATTTCTTGGCTCATATAATGCGGCAGAGCATTCCCTCGGCATTAGGCTTGATCGTCGGCGTACTGTTCGTTTTCGGAATGTTAGGCTGTTTCGGCGGCGATCAAACGACGTTTGCTACCTATGAAAACGCCTCTACTGCGGCAATAGCTTTGGCAATGTGCGGTTTTGCGTGCTTGGTAATAATTTCTATGCCGCCGGATTGGTTCCGCTTAGGGCTGACCGCTGTAATGGTGGGTGTTGCCACATTGGCGCTTTGGGCGGACTATTATTACGCCGTGCCTTTGTTCGGGGATACTTTCCTGAATATCGATTGGAAGCTACCGGGAATAAATTGGTTGTGG
Source organism: Candidatus Stercoripulliclostridium merdigallinarum (assembly GCA_018714575.1). Classification (GTDB taxonomy): domain Bacteria; phylum Bacillota; class Clostridia; order Christensenellales; family DTU072; genus Stercoripulliclostridium_A; species Stercoripulliclostridium_A merdigallinarum. Next base: position 8,431 of record DVNF01000119.1, on the reverse strand, counting down.
TGCGTGATCGCAATGGTAATTTGTACGGTGATTACTTTAAGTTTCCGCAAGGTCATAGATATAATCGCAAAGAAACACGGTAACGAAATATATAATTTCTTCTATGATCTGGACGTCAATTTCCGCAAAGCTTTCCATATGAAAGCCGGCAACAAAAAAAGACACTAAGCGAAGCCGAATAAATCGAATTTTCGAACGTAAAAAAACGCCTCGCCTGAAAGCGGGGCTTTGTTTTAAACTCTTTTTGCTACGATGACGTCGGATAAGGCTTCAAGTTTTTTGATCAGAAAATCCAATTCCGATATGGATTTGATTTCCAAGCCTAGGGAAATATGCGCGATACCTTTTATTACGTGTAATTCCATCGCCTGAATGGGTATATCCTGGTTGGAAATTATGGGAATAATGGTATTGATCAATCCCGTCCTGTTCACGCATTCCAGGTGCAATTTGGCGACGAAAGTCGAATTGTCTGTATTTTCCCAATGCGCTTCCATCAAGCGTTCGGTTTCCATATTTCTGATATTCGGGCAATCTGTTCTGTGAATGGAAACTCCCGCGCCGCGCATCGCGTAACCGACTATCGAATCGCCGGGAACGGGGTTACAGCATTTCGCAAGTCTGACCAGGAAATCGCCGAAACCTTCGACTATTACGCCGCTGGAGGAATGTTTCCGCAGGATATTTTTATGCGAGTCGTTATCGTTTTCGCCCGAAGTTACCTTTGACAACGCGCGAGCTTTGTTATATCGATCTATCAGTTTTAACAGAATTTGACCGGTGGAAACGGAGCCGAAGCCAACCGCGGCATATAAATCGTCCATGGCGATAAACGAATACTTTTTCATTATCTCGGCTACGACGTCGGGCATAGCCAAAAGATCGGACAGCTTATATCCCCTGCGCTTTGCCTCCCTTTCCAACATTTCCTTTCCAAGCTTGATATTTTCCTGCGCCATGTCTTTTTTGAAGAAAGCGCGGATCTTGCTCCTGGCATGAGGCGTAACAACGAACTTCAGCCAATCTCTGGACGGTTCCTTGGAAGAATTAGACGTCAGGATTTCTACGACGTCGCCGGTATTCAATACCGTATTCAGAGGCACCATTTTATTGTTTACTCTGGCGCCTACGCACTTGTTGCCGACCTCGGTATGGACTTTATAGGCAAAGTCGACCACGGTTGCTCCGGTGGGCAAATCGAACACTTCGCCTTTGGGGGAAAATACGTAAATTTCGTTGGTTACGATGTTTAATTTCAGCGTTTTTAAATACTCTCCGGAGTCTTTAATATCCTCCTCCGCTTCCATAACCTCGCGAACCCAGCTAAGGCGTTTATCCATATCGGTTTCGCTGCCGTCCGTTCTGCCCTCTTTGTATTTCCAATGCGCCGCAATACCGTACTCGGCGATTTTATTCATCTCGTAAGTTCTGATCTGTATTTCGAAAATCTGACCGAAGTTGCTGACAACGGTAGTATGCAAGGACTGATACAGGTTGGGCTTCGGCATGGCGATATAATCCTTGAACCTGCCGGGCACCGGTTTCCACATAGAATGAATTATTCCCAATACCGTGTAACATTCCTTTACGTCGTCCACAATGACTCTGACGGCTATCAAATCGTAAATTTGATCCAAAGTCTTGTGTTGCGTCGTCATCTTTTTATAAATCGAATAGAAGTGTTTCGGGCGCCCTTTTATATCGGCTTTTATGCCCGCCTCTTCCAGCTTCTCCGAGATGATATCGGAAATCATTTTAACTTCGCGCATGCGCTCTTCGCGCTTCAGATCCAACTGCGCGGCAAGGTATTTATATTCTTCCGGATACAAATACTTCATCGAAAGGTCTTCCAGCTCCGTTTTGATGGGAGAAATACCTAACCTTGCAGCCATCGGCGCATAAATTTCCAACGTTTCCCTGGCAATACGCAGCTGCTTTTCCGGCTTTAACGCGTCCAACGTTCGCATATTATGCAATCTGTCAGCCAGCTTTATAAAAAGTACGCGCAAATCCTTTGAAATAGCAAAAATCAACTTTCTGAAATTTTCCGCCTGCGCCTCTACCTGTGAAGTAAATTTGGATTTCAATTTAGACAGCTTTGTGACGGCGTCTACCAATCCGGCGATCTCTTCGCCGAATTTTTTCTTTAAAGTAGCTTCGTCGCATTTGGTATCCTCGACCACGTCGTGCAACAAAGCCGCGCAAATGCAAGGCACGTCCATGCCCAGATCTACCAATATCGTTGCCGCGGCTATCGGGTGCTCGACATAAGGTTCACCGGACTCACGGCGCTGATTCTTATGGCATTCGATAGCGAAATTTAACGCATACTCGATTTGTTGACAATCGGCTTCGTTATATATTTCCGAACACTTTTTCATGAAGTTTTGCGCGGATGAATAATTTATCATATTCTTTGTTCTGCAATTTTAAGTATTTTAGACTTACCCAAATCCTTTTTCTCTTTGGACAGTCTGACTACGTTCTCTTTGTCGATATAAACAACTCCGATTTCCCTTAGAACGTACCATGCGGTCAGGAATGAATAATAATCCTTATCATATCCCCTGACGCATAATTTAAAATAGATATCTTCTACTCCTTCAAAAATTTTACCCTCGGCGGAAGCTTTGACGTAACTGAACAGCTTTACCAAAGCCTTTCTGTCGACGTCTATCGACCCTTTCGGAATATCTGAAGTATTACCGATACGAACGATCTCCGCAGAGAAGCTGTTTTTCAAAAAATCTATATAGCTGTCGGCCGGCGAATCGTAAACTTCTATAACAGAATAATAGCTTAGATCGGCGTATACGGACGGGGACAGCAATATCGCGTTATAGGGATTCGGCATATCGGGTTCGGTCAATATCCTTCTGTAATCGGGGTATTGTTCCGACAGCCGCTTGAAGGTATTTAAGGAAAAACAGATCAGCAGTCTGCCGAACATTTCGTCATAGCCGGAATCCACCGAAGGCAGCCGTTCAGCCGCATTGACGGGAACGAATTTTTCCGCATAACAGCTGAAAACCATTTCATCGGAAGGCTTGATCTCGGTAATTCTAAAGCCTTTAAACAATGCGCGAACGGCAACGTTCCCTCGGAAATTATCTAGTTCTAAACTGTAAAATATTTCCTTTTGCATCGGCGAGCGCAATAAACGGATCTTATCGAATTCGTTGAACGCGACAAGTTCCGCACACTCCGAAAGTTTGGCTTTGATATGCGGCAAACTCTTTATCCTATTAAACGGTAAAGCGGTAAACAGAGTCTTAAACCGCGGTTTCGGGTTACCCATACCGCAAGGTTCCAACATTTCTATTTCCTTTACCAGTTCGGGCGTGATTTCCTTTGCCGTCAATTCTGCATCGCTTTCGTATACGGGCAAAAACAACGATTCGGAATATACCGATTTTATATATGCGTCGGCTACCGCCGTAAATTTTTGAAGGTTTTCCGGACGAATACTCAGTCCCGCGGCCATAGCGTGACCGCCGAATTGTATCAATGTGTCGGAAGCGGCGCTGAGTACGTCGTGTATGTTGATGCCTGCGATACTGCGGCATGAGCCTTTGTAACAATCGTCCTTATCTACAAACAGTACCGTAGGACGGCGGAACTCTTCCGCTATCTTCGCGGCGGCAATACCCACCACTCCGGCTTCCCAATTCGAATTATGCAAGACTATTATCCTGTGGTGAGTCAGATCATATTCTCGCAGCATTTCCCTGGCGTCGCGGAAAGTATCGTTACACAGTTGCTGACGACGTTTGTTTTCTTCCTCCAGGTCCCTTGCAAGTTCATAAAGGGTCTTTGCGTCGGTTTCCGTCAACAATCTGAACGATTTAAAAGCACTGGACAACCTGCCGGAAGCGTTCAGCCTGGGGGCAAGCCTAAAGGCGATATCCGAAGCTGTCAGCTTTGAAGATTTATGTCCCGAAACCTCCAAAAGCGCCTGCACGCCCGGACGCTTTTCGCCATAGCACATTTTCTTTAACCCGAATGCCGCTATTATCCTGTTATCGCCTACTAAAGGCACCAAATCCGCTATTGTCGATATTGCGGCTATATCGATATAATTCATCGCGTAATCATCGCCGTACAACGCCCTTAGCAGCGTGAACGCGACCCCAGCGCCGCAAAGCTCGGGTAAACTTTTATCCAGCTTCGGATCTATAACGATACCTTCCGGAATGACTTCGGACGGTTCGTGGTGATCGGTAACAATGGTATCCAATCCTTTGGAAACGGCAAAAGCTATTTCCTCCGACGATCCTATGCCGCAATCCACCGTGATCAGCAAAGTCGGCGAAAAGTTGGCTGTCGCCCTCTCTAACGCTTGAACGGACAAACCGTAACCGTCCTCTACTCTGGTGGGAATATAAACTTGTACGTCGGCGCCGTGGTCTTTTAACGCAAGATAAAGCATGGCGGCAGCGCCTATGCCGTCACAATCGTAATCTCCGAATATCAAAATCCTGCCGTCTAAGGAATGTTTTTTTATCAGCTCCGCCGCATCGAACATGCCTTTAAATTTTTCCGGCGGAGTCAATGCGGAAATTTCGGGGTGCAAAAAAGCGGTGATCGCCGCCTTGTCGCGGTAGCCTCTTGCCACGCACATGGCGGTAACGACCTTTCCTACTCCGGTTTGGGCGGATAATTCGGATATTAATTTCTCGTTAAATAATTTATCCACAATTTCAGCGTATGCAAAAAGAGCCTTTTGAGGCTCTTTTTGTTATCGTTTGTTATCTTCTCTTTGCCTTAGCTTTTTTGGTCGACTGACGGTTTTTCAAGTCCATTAGCATACCCCATATCGAGGGCGCAAGGAACACGGAGGAGAACAAGCCCGAAAGTATACCGAATATGATAGGCAATGCAAATTCGGATAAAGACGGGATATTGATACCGAAGAATGCCAAAATCACAATGGTGATCAAAGTAGTAGTCGTTGTGAACAAGGCACGCCTAAGGCATTGAGTAACGGACGTTTCCAAAATATTGGGAATATCTGCTTTGGTCTTGTCCTTATGCTTGTAAGGAGCCATATTTTCGCGGACGCGGTCAAATATGACTATCGTGTTGTTTATCGAATAAGCAACTACAGTAATCAAAGCGGCTATCAAGCTTGCGTTTATCGAAACGCGGAAGATGATAACCAACGAAAGCGTTACGATAACGTCGATAAATTGCGTACACAGCGCAGCGATACCGCTGAATAAGTCGAACCTTATTGCAGTATAAATCAACATCAGCGCCATCGCGACAGCCACGGCAATCAACGAACTGTTTATAGTATCCTGCCTTGCGGTACCGTTGATCATTTCGGGGTTGACTTCCAAAGTCGCACCGTTATATCTGCCGGAAGCCATCAGCGCGTCATGAATTTGTGTAACGGCATTGTTATTAATTACGCCCATTTCTTCCGCACGTTCATTATAATCTTCGCCGTTGACGTAGTTGGCGTATCTGACTACGATAGAGTTGTTTCCTGATGTCTGCCAAGAGGAAACGGAGATCCCGTTAGCGGTCAACACATCGTTAATAGTGTTACGGTCGGCGTCGTAATTATCCAAATTCAAGCCGCTGACCGTCATAACCGTGCCGCCTTCGAAGTCGATACCGATGTTGGCAAAATCTCCGAACACTCCGGGAGCGGAATAAATGGCGCCCAAAGTGACAGCGATAAACAATATTACGGCAGGTACTAAAAACCAATAATATCTGTATTTATATACAGGCAACCTGTTCAGGGAAAGTTTAATCTTTGATAACACGTTAGTAGCGTTCATTATTTATTTCCTCCCCTCTTATATCTGACTTTCTTGTAAGTCTGTTGTTTTTTGCCCTTATTCTTTTTAACGGGGGCGCTGACTTCGGCGGGTTCGGAAACTTTAACGACAGTGTTGTCGCCGGTCATAACCGCAGCCGTTCCGTCGGCGTTCAATTCAACCGTGCCGACTTCAGCCTCAGCCGCGTCGGACTCGACAGCGTTTTCGTCGACTTTCAATTCATATCTTAAACCGTAGAATGCGTCCGAATGTTCGTTGAATGCCAAGGAAATATTTACCAACAACCTTGTTATAAAGATTGCCGTGAACATCGACAGCAAAATACCTATCAATAACGTGATACCGAAGCCTTGAACGGACGGAGATCCCAAAATAATCAATACTATAGAACCGATTATCGTCGTGACGTTAGAGTCGATTATAGCCGTCAAAGCTTTTTTGAATCCTATTTGAACGCAAGTCGCAATGGGTTTCCCGAACAATCTGCGTTCGTCGCGCATCCTTTCGAATATGATAACGTTCGCGTCAACCGCCATACCTATGCTAAGGATAACGCCGGCAATGGACGGCAACGTCAGCTGTACCCACGGAACTATCGCAAGGAGGTAAATCATTAAAATGGAATATATCAACAACGCTAAGGATGCCAATATTCCCAATCCTTTGTACATGACTATCATAAATATTATGATAGCAGCGATACCGATTAGCGCCGCGATTATGCTGGCGTTCAAAGCGCCTTCGCCCAAGGTCGCGCCTATAGTCTGAATGGATATAGGATCCAAACTGACCGCAAACGTTCCTGCACGCAGCTGGGTCGCGATCCGTTCCGCCTGTTGCATCGTATAGTTTTCTGAGGTGATAACCGCCTGCCCGTCTGTAATTGCCGATTGAACGATCGGCGCCATTATCTCTTCGCCGTTAATATTAATGCTGAGCGGTTTGCCGATGTTGTTTTGCGTGGCTTCGGCAAACGCCGTCGTTCCTTCGCTGTTGAACACCAAGTTAATTGCGTATGCTCCGTTATACAAAGAAACGTAAGCGTCTTCCAAATGCTTACTGCCTTCGATCAATACCGAGCCCTCGGAATCTTTGAATTCCAATTCGGCGGGTTCGCCCAACAAATTCATTAAAGTTTCGGTATTTTGAACGGCAGGTACTTCGACCCTCAACATATTGCTGCCCTGGCGGGTAACGGTAGCTTCCGTATAGTTGTTGGAAGCAAGGATCGATTCCAAGTTGGCTATCGTACTTTCTACAGCCTGATCCGGATTTTCTACTCCTTCCAGATCCATTTCATAAACAACGTACATTCCCCCTTCCAAATCGAGTCCCAGCCTTAAAGATTTGGAAATCCAATAAAAATCGTAATTGGAATTTCCAATTTGGAAGGAATCTTGACCGTTCAGCGGAAAGATAAACAATGCCAAAGTGATCATAATCAATGCGAGTACAACCGCTATGACAATGGCTTTTTTCTTAGTCACAGTATGCCTCCGTAGCATTAGTCTAGATAATTATAAAGCTAATTAAAAGGTAAGTCAACAGTTTTCTTATATATATAATAAATAACAGTACCATTACCCCTCTTTCAATGACGAAAAAACCGTCGAAAAAGCCGCCCGAAAAGGCGGCTTCGCAATCGAAAAAAGAGAATAACTAAGTTACAGTCCGTTGCGTTCTATGTACTGAATGGCAAGGCTGACTTCCATGCGTTTCTGTTGCAGTTCGCAACCGACCTTGTATTGTCCGTCGGGTCTACCCGAAAAATTCAATGCGTTAGCCGCACAACCGCCTCCGCAGTAGTATTTGGCGGGGCAGCCGGCGCAATGCTCCTTTTTTAAAACGGTATATTCGGAAAATCTTTCGCGTATTTCTCCGTTTTTTATGCCGTCGTAAACGTTACCGATCAAAAATTCGGGGCGTCCCACGAATTGGTGACAAGGATATATGTCCCCGACCGGAGAAATCGCCAAGTATTCGGTTCCTGCGCCACAACCCGTTAACCTTTTGTTTATACAGGGACCGTGGTCCAGATCCATCATAAAATGGAAGAAATTAAACCATTTGCCGCTTTTTCTGCGTTCGATATATTCCTCGGCAAGTACGTCGTATTCTTTTTTTATTCTTTCGACATGTTCCTCGGTAATTGCCATAGGATCGGATCCGTCCAAAACCACGGGTTCCATAGAAATTTGATCGAAGCCTAAATCGTTTAAAGCCTTTACGTCCTCGGTAAAATCTAAGTTTTTGGCTGTAAAAGTGCCTCTGACGTAATATTTCTTGTCGCCGCGGATCTTTCGGAATTCCAAAGCGTTTTTGACTATGACGGGATAAGCGTTTTTGCCCGATACGGTATGCCTGACGGCGTTATGAACGGATTCCCTGCCGTCAATAGATAAAACGACGTTATCCATTTCCTCGTTCAGCCATTTCCCGGCGTCTTCGTTCAACAGCAGACAATTCGTGGTCATTGTAAAACTAAACCGCTTTCCGCGCTTTGCCGCCTCTTCCTTTGCGTAATCGGTGATCCCCTTTACGACGTCGAAATTCATCAAAGGTTCGCCGCCGAAGAAATCTACTTCCAAATTTTTGATATCTCCGGAATTGGCAATCAAAAAATCAATGGCTTTTTTACC
>DVNF01000118.1 GCA_018714575.1 Candidatus Stercoripulliclostridium merdigallinarum | reverse complement strand
AATTTTACCGCTTGCCCACCTTTATCAGCTACATAGGCTATATTTTGGTGGAAACGCAGAATATCGACGGAATCGAATTGACTCCGACGCTCGGAATAGATTATTCCGAATCGGCTGCCGGGATAACAGGTTCGCCTTTGATTTAATTCGATAACGATAGTCTGTTAAATTAGTTTAATTAAAAAAGCAACCGTTTTTCGGTTGCTTTTTTACATACAAAACTATTAAATACGCTAAAAGTCAAAAAAACAAAAACGGAGCAGCTTTCGGCTGCTCCGTAATTTGGTACCTCCATGGGGAATCGAACCCCAGATTCCGCCGTGAGAGGGCGACGTCTTGACCGCTTGACCATGGAGGCATATCGAATGTATTATTGATTTTATCATAACGCGTTGCGTTTCGCAAGTGTTTTGTATAAATTTTCGAACGCAGTATACGGAAAACGGGACTGAATAGTAAAGATTTATTTGCGGTTGCGCCGTCGTTAAATGATATAAAAAAGTGTTTGCTACGATTTACAATTGGACTTTGGTAAATTATAATAATTATATGACTTCGGACTTGATCGGACAAAAGCTGAAATTGTTGCCTAACTCCAGCGGAGTTTATATCATGTTGGACGAAAACGGCGGCATCCTCTACGTCGGTAAGGCAAAGAATTTAAAAAACCGCGTCAGACAGTACTTTCAAAATTCGGTTACGAAAACCGAAAAGACTATGCTTTTGGTCGAAAAAATCCACGATTTCAAATATATAGTCACGGCAAACGAAATCGAAGCTTTGGTGCTGGAAAACAACCTGATAAAGGAACACAAGCCTTATTACAACATTCTGTTAAAGGACGACAAATCATATCCTTATATCAAAGTAAATTTAAAAGAAGATTATCCGCGCGTAGAAATAGTCAGAAGGTTAAAAGCCGACGGATCAAAATACTACGGACCGTATATGATAGGCTTGACGGCAAAGAGCACTTTGGATCTGATACACGCAGTCTTTCCCGTTCGAAGCTGTACGGGTAATCTGGCAAAGCCGCAAAAGCGCGAGTGCTTGAATTATCATATCGGCAGATGCCTGGCTCCGTGTACGCGCAGGGTATCGAAAGAGGAATACCGCGAAGTCATAAAAAAAGTCATGCAGTTTTTGTCCGGACAGGACAAAGAAGCCAGGGAAATTTTGGAACGCAAACTGTCGGAAGCGGTCGCCGCCGAGGAATTCGAGCGTGCGATAGTTTATCGCGACGATTTAGAGCTGATGGATAAAATCGTCCGAAAACAGAACATCAATCTTCCGAAAGACTACAATCTGGACATATTCGCGTACGCGTCAAACGGCATGTACGGAGTGATAAACTATACCGTAGTTCGTGCCGGTAAGGTAATGGGCAGCGAAAACATGCCGATTTCGGAAGCCGGCGACGGACAGGATATATTATCTTCGTTCATCATGCAATTCTACCAGAAAAATCCCGTAGTGGCAGAGGAAATACTTTTAAATATAGAACTTCCTTTTATGGAAGAATTAAAAAGTTATCTGACGGAAATAAAGGGCGGGAAATTGGTCGTTATGGCTCCGAAAGGCGGCGCCAGAGGACAGTTGGTACAGCTAAGCTATAACAACGCCGTTGAAAACTTGCAAAAGACGGCGGAACGCATAGCCACAAAAGAGGCTTTGACGCGCGGTGCCGTGGAACAGCTGAAGGAATTGCTGGAGCTTGCGGACACACCGTACAGAATGGAATGTTACGATATTTCCAACATATCCGGAACAGATAAGGTCGCCAGCATGGTGGTGTTTATAAACGGAGAACCGCACCACGAAATGTACAGGCGATTCAGAATAAAATCATTCGAAGGCGCGGACGACTTCAGATCGATGCGAGAAGTTCTCAGTCGCCGCATAAACGAATTAAAGGTCGGCAAAGACGTATCCTTTTCGGCACGCCCGGATCTTATCATAGTCGACGGCGGCAAAGGTCAGCTTAGCTCCGCAAAGGAGATCCTGGGCGATTCCGGCATCGAGATATGCGGACTTGCAAAACGCGAAGAAGAAGTCTTTCGTCCGGACGATTCCTATCCGAAGATACTGCCCAGGGATTCTTTGGCGTTGAAATTGCTGCAACGTATCCGCGACGAAGCACACAGATTCGCAATAACCTATCACAGAAAGTTGCGCGCCGACAGAATGACCAGATCGCGCCTGAAAAATATCCCCGGCGTAGGCGATAAATATGCCGCGGCGCTGTTGGAATATTTCAAAAAACCCGACGCGATAGCCGCGGCAAGCGTAGAAGAAATAGAAAAAGTAGACGGCTTCGGCAAGGATCGCGCACAAAAAGTATATGACTTTTTTCACAAGGAGGAATCCGATGAAGTATAAATTGGTGGCGTCCGATTTCGACGACACGATGGTGGACGACAATTTAAAAATAGGCGAAAAAACCAAACGCGCCGTCAAAGAATACGTCGAAAAGGGCGGGAAATTCGTGCTGTGTACCGGCAGAATGATTTCCGCGATATTGCCATACGCCAGGGAATTGGGACTGCACGGCGAGGTCGTGGGTTATCAGGGCACCGTGATTGCCGATATAGATACGGGAAAGTTTATAAAAGAAGACAAAATGCCCTATGAAACGGCGGTAAAATTGCTGAACTTTGCGGAAGAATTAGGCGTTCAGGCTCAATATTATTACCGTGACACCTTTGTGATAAAGGAAGAAAACGAGTTAAGTCGCATGTATGCTAAATACAGTTTCGCGCCGCCTTTGATTGTCGGAATGGACCCGAAAGAGTACCTGATACAAAATAAAATCTCTCCGACGAAAGTGCTGTATTTGGTGCCGCCCGAAAGAGTCAAAGAAATCATCTCTGCGGTGAACGACCGTTTTCCCGATGAAGTTTTGGCAAACACTTCCAAAAAATTTGTCGTCGAATTGGTCAAAAAAGGCATCGACAAGGGCGTAGCCATGGCTTACCTCGGCGAAAAATACGGCATACCGAAAGAGGAAACCGTTTGCATAGGCGATTCGTTGAACGACGTCGCCATGTTGAAATACGCCGGGCTAGCCGTCGTCGTCGAGAACGGTTCCGACGAAGCCAAAGCCTACGCCGACGTCATAGCTCCGCCCAGCGATCGCGACGCCGTAGCCTGGGTATTGGAAAATTTGGTGGATTAATATACCCGGTAGCCGTTACTCGAAATACGCGATACATAAACTACATAACATACATAACACACATAAAAAAGGACTGCCCGCGGGCAGTCCTTTTCAATAAAGTTTTTTATTATAAAATTCTAATGGAAATGACGTTATCCAGATCGGAAAGACGATCCATCAAAGCGGAATCTCCGTTGCAAAGATCCCCGGAAATATCGATAATTGCGTATCCTACGCTACCTTTTTCAGCATACTTCATAGAATACTTATAATCAGCCAAAATTGCTTCCAAATCTTGCGGTACGCTTTGTCCGGCATTGCAAACGACGGTGATCCTTTCGTCGTATTCGCGGTCTTTGGACAAACGGGGGAAATTTACCGAATTGGTGACGTTCCCGTTTTCCAAATAATCTTTCAATTCCGTTGCCGCCATAACCGCGCAGTTATCTTCTGCCTCT
>DVNF01000117.1 GCA_018714575.1 Candidatus Stercoripulliclostridium merdigallinarum | reverse complement strand
GGACGGCGCCGTAAACGATATGAAAATATCCAACGCCGTCGAAATCGGCGACGACGCTTCGCCGGTATTGAAATACCTAAGGGATTGCGAATTGACGATAATCAATGACGACGGTTCGGTCACCGTCGAGATCGGCGCCTCCCTAAGCAACATCAACGAAGCGATAAAGCAAATGACGATAGGCGACGCCGTCGAAATAGCATCTACTTCTTCGCGCGTTCTGCAATACATGAAAGACTTTAAATTGGACGAATTGGACGCAGGCATCAAAGCCATGACGATCGCCGACGCCATAGCCATCAACGAAGACTCTCACGCCGTGATAAACGCCATCGCCGATCTTACTTTGGACGACCTAAGCCGCGGCGATATTTTGCAATCGAAATTGGATACTTTGCGCTTGGGACAGGTGATCACCGTTACCGAAACTTCACCTAAGATTTTAAAGGCGTTGCAGTATTCGCGTTTGGGGACTCTCGGCGAAGCCGTAGACAGGTTGGAAATGCAGGACGTGTTCGAAAATATCGACAGCGGCGTGCTGTCTTTGATCTCTCCGACCACGCTGATAGACAAAGTTCCCGACGCATTGACAGCGGCTATTCAGGATACAACTTTGTACGGGCTTCAACAGATAGAGCTGTTTGAATACACGATCGGCGATACGGATTATTACACTTATTCAAAGACTTTGGAACGCACCGGAACGCATAACGCGCTGATAGGGGACGTCGTCCAGGTGATCGCCGAACGTACGTTCGACGGACTGACGGTAGAATTCGTAAAGCTGTACCGCGATACAATCGACGGATTGTTGTATGCCGGATTGCCGGACGGATCGGGAACTCCCGTTCGGATAGAAGCTACGACGGGCGCTGAAGGCATGGTGATCCTGGATGCGGAAGACGTAAATAAGATTTTGGGAGTTTTGCCGGAAGCCGACAGGTATTCCGCGGTGATCACGGTGGACGATTCCGTAGGCAGCGACCTGACGGTTTTGGGCGGCAGCTACGACACTTTGTTCAGCATCGATATGCAGGATGCCGACGGCAATTTGTGGATCGGCGACGCCTCCGCAAAGGTAGAATTTCCGAACAAGGTCGGCGGTTATGCTTTCTTCCATGCCAACGGCTCCGTTCACCTGAACGGCGCGGTAGACGGCATTACGGCTTCCGGTGCGGCGTCGCCGGAAGATATTCCCGTAGCAACCATTGCCGGCGGCACGAAACCGATGACACTCATCGAACTGATCTCGGAAGATTGGTCCGGTACGGGAGCATAAAACATTCATACAGACAGGAACCGAAGTAAATCAAAGGACATTATCCGAATGAAAATCAAACTTAACGGCAACAATCAAAGCCTTCGCGAACTGATGGAGCGCGAGGGCTTCCGCTTTCCTTGCGGCGGTAAAGGTATATGCGGCAGGTGCAAGGTGATAGCCGCAGATTTAACTCCCACCGAACGCGACAAAAGATTTCTATCCGACGCCGAATTGGCAAAAGGCGTCAGGCTTGCCTGCGACAAGACGTTGAACGGCGCAATCGAATTGGAACCGCTGTTCTCGCGCGAAGAAAATCGCGCGGAGCGTTTGGACTATGCCGACTCCTATGCAGTGTTTACCGATTACGCTACGTTTATAGGCTTGGCGGCGGACGGCGAGGTCAAGGACTCCGCGGCGTTGCCACCTACGGAAATATCGCATTCCGCGTTGCGCGGCGTTGCGCAAAAGGAAACCGTGGAATTGATAGAGCGCCACTCCGTGGCGAAGGCGGGTACCATGTTGCTTGCCGCCGACGCGTTGCGTTTTCACGCATTGACGGGGATAGGCGAAGCCATACCCGATGGCGACACCGTCGAAGCGTCATTGTTTAATATGCCTGCGGACGATGTGTATCTGCCGCCGATAAAAGGTGATTTGACGGGCGGAAACGTGCCGTTGGAAGCTTTCGGTATGCAAACGGGCGAGATGTCGGTAGCCGGCGGACTTGTCATGTATATGGACGAAAACAGCCTGCATACCGCTTATATTCTGCGCACGGCGGAAAGCGTTTCCGCATTCAAAGCTACCGTAGAATATTTCTTGGAAAGGTTTATGCCGGTAAAACGCAATTACGTGGCGCCCGACAATTTAATGGCGGAGCGCGGCGGCTTCCACCCGGTAAATTCGAAAATTCCCGAAAATGCGGCGGCGGCATTGTCGTCCAACAGGATCAGAGCCCAACTCAGAAGACTGTCGGAAAAGATAGAAAGCGAAGATTTGGTGCATGACGACATGTGGCAAAAGCACTTTGCGGCTATAAACAATAAATAATAAGCGATAAAAAGTATCCGCAGTATCAGCCGCGGAAACAGCAAAGAGTCTTTAAAAACAAACGACGACAAAAAACTATACGTAACGATAAACTACGATAAAAGTCCGTTCGACATCGAACGGACTTTTGTATTTCGGAATGAAGGTTTAAAGAGGTTTTCAAACTGCGTTTATCACGCCGGAGAACAAAACTGTGTTATAGCTGTCGGTTAACACGAATCCGAAAGCGGAACCGATTACCAGATCCTTGTATATCGTCTGATATATCGGCGCGACGGAAGTGTTTTTATCTGCGATAACCGTGGCGGCGGCGCCTTCGACGCCTTCGGCGTTCACGTCCAATTTGGCAACGTGTTGCACTTTATAGACGTAGTTACTGCCGCGCGGAGCGTCCAAAAGGGTGGTAAAGTCTGCGTTTAACGGATCGAAAATACCTTTGATACCGAAATCGTTTTGCAAAACGCCGCGCAGATCGTCGTTGAATTCGCCTTTGAAAGCGGGGAACAGGACCCTGGTCATGTATTCGATGCCGTTTGCTTCGTCAATACCTTTGTAATCCGTAACGGCGTTTACTTCGGCAATATTTTCGGCGGTAAGAACATCGGATATACCGAAACCTTCTTTCGGAAGAATAAATTTTAATTTGAATCCGGCGCTGGTGGCGGAATAGTAGGAATAGAAATCGCCGCCGTCGTAAATTTGACCGTTTACGTAATTGCTTTGCAACAGTCTTGTTGCGGTCGTCGAGCCGTTTGCGTTTTTAAATGAGTATTCGCCCGGGGCGTATTTTAAATCTTTGCCGTTATCGTTCCAACTGTCGCTAAGGTAAAGCGTGTTTATCAACGTAAACAGGGTTTCCGTGCTCAGTTGGAAATCGACGTCTATCAGATCT
The DNA here is from genome assembly GCA_018714575.1 of Candidatus Stercoripulliclostridium merdigallinarum. Lineage (GTDB taxonomy): Bacteria > Bacillota > Clostridia > Christensenellales > DTU072 > Stercoripulliclostridium_A > Stercoripulliclostridium_A merdigallinarum. The sequence goes on along the minus strand of DVNF01000117.1, from coordinate 899 downwards.
TCGGTTTTATCTTTTACGAAATTTCTGACCGCCAGATTAGCCGCTTTGTTGTCGCCTTTAAAGTCGGCGGAGTATACGTCGGCAAACATTTTTTGCGACAGGGAATTCAATCCGGAATCTTTTACGGGCAGACCCTTTTGCAACCATACAGAATTTCCGACTGTGATCTTTCCGGTATCGTATGTTTTCAACAAAGAGCGGTAAAGGTAACCGAAAGAGCCGATAAGGGAACCGTAATCCAAATTAAATGCGTTTAATATTTCGTTTCTGGAATTATCCGCGGCGGATTCTGCGGCAAGGGACAGAGCCATGAAAACCGAAACGGGAGAAATGACGAAATTGTCGCCGTCGTTGAAATTTTCGTAAACGGAACGGGTCAGCTTGGCTTGGAAAGAGTTAAGAGCGGCGTTAACGGATCGGAACTCGTCGGATTTGTATTCGGAATAGCTTAACGCTTCGGTATCGGAAGCACCGCTAAGCAAGGTGCTTTCGCCCTTTTGGCAAGCGCCCAGAGTCGATAAGCAAATCAGAACAGCAGTAAAAACGCCGATTAATTTAAGTTTTTTCATAATTACTCCTTTATCGCTCCCGAGAATATTATAATATATCGTGACGGCGAATACAATATCTAAAAATTTTGGCAAAGCAGGGGTAAAAGAAAGCCGAGAAAATTTAGCGGAAAGCGGAAATTATTGTGATGAGCGTTGATTTTAAAGGAACAATGTGCTAAACTAGACTACGGAAAACGAGAGAAACAGACAGGGAAGGTTGGCTGAGCGGTCGAAAGCGGCGGTCTTGAAAACCGTTGGAGTTGTAAGGCTTCCGGGGGTTCGAATCCCTCACCTTCCGCCAAACCGAACATAAGGGCGCATCTAGCGCCCTTTCTTCATGATTCGGAC
>DVNF01000116.1 GCA_018714575.1 Candidatus Stercoripulliclostridium merdigallinarum | reverse complement strand
GCACTAAAATATGAAAAAAGGGCGCTAGACACGCGCCCTTATCCTCGGTTTGGTCGAGGTGACGGGATTTGAACCCATGGCCTCTTGGTCCCGAACCAAGCGCGCTACCAAACTGCGCTACACCTCGTCCTATCTAATCTAGCATATTATCGGTGCATAGTCAACTTTTTTTGATAGGTTCTTTGTCGTTTTTTAGCGTCGGTAGGCGCTGCAGACACGCTTGTAACCGTTTTTGCCAAAGCCGAACTTATTATTACATATACGTTTAAAACGCTTTTCGACGGGGATACTTCGAATAATTGAATTTATTTCGGAGGTTAATATGAACAAAATTTTAGCTGATCCCTTTCAAGTGACCACAAAGCCGTTAAAGGAATACTTTATGAATTGGAAAGATATGGCGCCGAAACCTTACGATAAATTAAAAACCGCGCCGTATACCAAAGTTCGCTTGATCCTGATGAACGGCACAGAATTCGAGGCTAATTGGTTCTTGCATCAATTCGCAAGGCATACTCAGGATATGGATCTGAAACGCGAACTTGCCGTTGTGCGTTCCCAGGAACAACAGCAACAAAAACGTTTGTCGCATCTGAAACCCGTTGACGAAAATATCCTGGAAACGACTATCGCATACGAACAGCTCGCGGTAGATCTGACTGCGATATTGTCGGAGCGCGAAACTAATGAAACGAACAAGCAGGCTTTAAACTTCGCTCTTCTGGAAGATTTCGATCATCTATACAGGTTTTCCAATCTTTTAAAGACCGATTACAATATCGACGCCGATATGTTGGTAGGGAAATTTACGGAAATAACTCCCGCACGCCCGACTATCGCCGAACACCGCTTCGCCGCCGACAACGTAAAACCGTCGATGTGCCTGAATTCTTCCGATCCCTTCTCGGCATTGACCGCGAACATAATCACCGCCGCCGAACAGCAGACGATGAACTACTATATGAACGTCGGCGCGTTTTATCCGAATGAAGAGGGCAGAAAACTGTATGCAGAAATAGCTATGGTAGAGGAAGAACACGTTACTCAATACGAAAGCCTGTTGGATCCCAATTTGACATGGTTGGAAAATTGGGTGCTGCACGAATATACCGAAGCTTATTTATATTATTCGATGGCTTTGGACGAAAGCGATCCGAATATCAAAAGCATATACGAATCGCATTACGAAATGGAAGCGGCGCACTTGAAAAAAGCCGTTGAATTTTTGAAAAAATATGAAAATAAGACTCCCGAAAGCCTGTTAAAGGTTACCCGATTCCCCGAACCTTTGAAATTCGGTTCCAACAAGGAATTTATCAGAAGGGTGTTGGAAAGAACGTCGGAACTGACGGCTGAAAAGGACGGTTATATTCTGGTGGACCACCTGGACGAAAATTCGGATTTTGCCGCGTATCAGCGTATGATCAACGGCGATCCGGAATCCGTGCCGTCGCATGCGGTTATCAAACGCACGATCAAAAAATTCGGCGAAGATTACCGCTACGAGGACGCCCCGAATCCCGTTGCCGCCTTACGCCCCAGGGACAGGGACAACACTACTTTGGGCAGGGTAGTCAAATAGTCATGGCTTGAAATGATAACGGAGTTTCGTCATCGTTAAATCGATCCGTCGTAAAAAAGTTACAGCGTAATTCAAAAAGTCCGCCCCGAGGCGGACTTTGCGCCGTTAAGACTCGAGGGAAAATACGAGAGAGGCTTATTTGACGCATGGCGCGAAAATAGCGGTCAATAGCAAATATATTTCGCTTTTAATTATTTTTTTGCGCGCCTAACCTTGACAAATATATACGATAGTTTTATCATAAATATAATTTAATTAGAGCAAAAGTTATTGTGTGAGGAGCGGCGTATGAGTAACACGGCTTCGCTGTCTTTTAAAAAGAAAGCGACTTTCGACGATTTGCTGGACAGAAAGTACCTTGGGAAAAAAGATTATATCTGGTTTTCCCTTACCCAATTCGCTTGCAGCGCTATAACGGGTCTTGCTCAGGGCTATTTATTATTTTTCTACACTTCCATAATGAACATTCCGTTGACTTATGTCGGCACCATGTTTTTGATAGCGAAAATTTGGGACGGCATTAACGACCCGATCATGGGGGTCATTGTCGACAAAACGCGTTCTAAAATGGGCAAGATGCGCCCGTATTTGTTATGGGCGAGTATTCCTTATGCGGCTTGTACGATTTTAATGTTTATCAACTTCCGCGGAATGTCTAGCGTAGGAAAAATCGTGTTCATGTATGTGACCTATATACTGTTTTCCACGGTCGGTACCGCGGTCGAGGTGCCGTTGCAAGGGTTGCCCGCAGTCGTTTCCCCGAATGTCGACGAAAGAACGAAAATCATTTCCATCAGCCGCATACTCGGTTCGATAGGCGAACAATCGGCGTTGGTCCTGATCTCCTTCGGGTTGTTGGTCACTAACGATAACTACGAATTTACATATACCGGAACGGCGGTGGTCATCGGCGTGATTGCTCCGATATTTATGGTCATCAGCGCATTGGTTCTAAAGGAACGCATCGAACCTACAAACCAGATTCCGAAATGGTCGGAAGGCTTTAAGTACCTGTTTAAAAACAAACCTTTCCTGATCCTGATCTGTTCTAACTTGTTGACGTTCTTCCGCAATCTGGTTTCGGCGGCAATAATGTACGTCGTCGCGTATATCTACGGAAACGGCTCGTTGCAAATCGCTTTCGCGCTGCCGGGAGCCATAGCTTCGATGATAGGTATGCTGTTTGCTCCGAAGCTGAAACGACACTTTAACGCAAAGCAACTGTTTATTATCGCTACGATATGGCATTCGGTGTGCTTGGTCGGGGTTTATTTCGTCGGCATGACTGTGCCGTGGTATCTGATAGCTATATTGATGTTCTTTACGATGTTGCCGGTAGGCGTTCTGAACGTAGTTCCGCACTTGATGGCGGCGGATACGATCGACTATTGGGAACACAAGACCGGTCAGCGCCAGGAAGGCATAACTTATTCGCTGATGGGACTGCGCAGCAAGGTTTCCAGCGGATTGAAAGACTATTTCCTTACTTTCTTATTAGGTTATTTCCTGTTCAGCCAACCTTTGGGATTCGTCGAGGGTCACGTTCCGGTGCAATCTGAATATACCAAAGGCGGTTTGTTTGCAATATATACGATAATTCCCGCGGTATTGAATTTGGTCAGCATAGTTCCGATGTTGTTTTATAACCTCACCGGCGCCAGGATCAGGAACATACAGGAAGAACTTGCCATTAAACACGAGGAAAGGCGGTTGGCGGAACAGGCGTTTTCCTATGCGGGCGGAGACGTAGAGGAGTTCGGCAATCTGTCTAAGCCCGGCATACACGCGGGCGCGGTGAACTATTCCCAAATCAGGGAAGTCATCGGCAAACGCAGAAACGCTCAGGCCGTAGCCGACGCCTTGCGCGCCGAAAAAGCCGATGAGGAACGTATCCTGGATATAGAAATAGCTGCGTCGGACGAAAAAGCGACAGAGGCGGAATTTTCCGCAGAGGGGGACAGATAATATGAAAAAATCCTTGAAAATATCTGTTGTCGTAATTATAATATTGTCGGCGCTGGTTGCGTTGCAGGCGTGCAACATTCCCGACGACGAAGTGCAAACGGAATTAAAAAACGCCATTGACAAGACAATAGAAAACGGCTTCGACATAGACTTCGAATACTCGCATGAGGTTTTGGAACTGTACAGCGAGAAGCAATATCAAAAATACCTGAACGAGGACGACGGCGAAGCTACCAGGACGAATTGGAACGACGAGGAGTCCACCGAATGGCTGAATACCGAGTACGCTTTTTCGTTGCATACGACTGACGGCGTGATCGGAGGAACTTTTACCAAAACTACTCCCGCCGCACGCGACGAAATGGGCAAACAAGTCGGTCAGGACACAACCACGACAGGCAATTATGCCGATGACGGCTTTGGCGGCTTTTTGGATTATTGGTTCAGCCGTTCGCTGGGCAGCGAGGCCGCTCATAAAGTTACATATCAGGGCATAGTGCGATTGGGCATGGACATCATCAGAGTCAATATCGAATCGGTATTGATGAAAAGCGGCGAATGGGCGACCTTTGCCGAGGACGGATCGGCGCGGCTGGCGGACGGTACCGTGGTAAAAGAAGCCGGCGCAGAGGATTATAACTGGACAGCCGGCGGCGGCATCGAAAAGGTCGAAATGGACAGGATCGATTACACGATCACCGACGGAGCCGTTTCGGAAATAGAACTGTATAACGAACACATATACTACCTTCCGGCAGATCAGCGCAACTACTTGGAAGGCGGCAGGATCTATACGGTAGACAAAGCTATAATAAAAGAGAAAGAATCAACGACAATTACTTTCTAATAAGGAGATACAGATATGAAAGATTTTTCCGGAATGTATGCGGCGCTGTTGACTGCGTTTAACGACGACGGCAGTATCAATTTCGAAGCAACCGGCAAACTTGTTGAAAGAAACATTGCCAAAGGTCTGGACGGCATGTACGTAGCGGGCTCCAGCGGCGAAGCTATGATGATGAGTGAGGACGAAAGGGTGGCGTTGTTGAAATACGTCGCTTCCGTCGTCAAAGGCAGAGTTACTTTGATCGCGCATGTAGGATCGACCTCTACAGACTGTTCCGTTCGCATGGCAAAGGAAGCGGCAAAACTTGGCTACGACGCGGTCAGCGCGGTGGCTCCGTACTATTATTCCTTCTCCGGCGAAGCTATTCGCGGATATTATAAGGACATTTTGGCGGCTACAGATCTTCCGATGTTGATTTATAACTTCCCCGCGTCCGGCGGCTTTGACGGCATGCTCAGCCTGGTTTCCGAAATGATCGACGACCCGAAACTTATGGGCGTCAAACATACTTCGGTCAACCTGTTCGAATTGGAACGCTTTAAACACATGAAACGCCCCTTAACGGTATTCAACGGCTTTGACGAAATGTTGATAGGCGGTCTTTCGATGGGCGCCGACGGCGGTATAGGCTCTACGTACAACCTGTTGCAAGACGACATTTTGGCAATTTATAAGGCATTCAAAGCCGGTGATTTGAAAACGGCAATGGCAGTCCAAACCAAAGTCAACCGCATAATCGAAGCGATGTTGCCTTACGGCGTGTTCGCTATGGAAAAGGCGATCCTGACCGAATTGGGAATACCCATGGGCAACTGCCGCAAACCTTTCCTGCCCCTTTCCGAAGAAGGCAAAAAGGTCGCAAAAGAAATTGCGGCTAAATTGAATTAATTGCGGTAAAACGGTAACTTTAAATCAAAATTTACCGCATTACTTAAACCGAAACAGAAAGTTTCAGGAAAGCCTCCTGCGGCGAAACTGCCGTAGGAGGCTTTTTATATTTTAAGGAGCAGGAAAGCTAGGCAAAAACTTTTTTATATTGTGTTATCGGCATTTCGTGATATACAATTCAGCCGAAGCCGCTTGACTGCCGAAAATTTTTGCGTTACGGCTATAGCGCGAACAGGGTTATCTCGGTAGGGTATATGCAAGAGCCCTTGAACCTTAGATAAAAGCGGTAATCCGACGAAAACGCGTGTATCGTTTTGGGAATTTCCCATATATCGTCGTTCGAGTGGTATACGGAAATCAGCAACTTAGGGTGATCGTTTACGATGTGTCGGGCGGCACCGCGAAGAGCTTTCAGTTCGTAGCCTTCTATATCCGCCTTTATCAGGCTGACCGGTTCCGATATATCGGCGTCCAAAGTGGTGGTTTCCACGGTTTCTTCGCCGACTAAGCTCAATACGTTTGCGGAATTGCCGCCGCAACTGAGTTGCAGTTTCATCGCGCCGCATTCGTCGCTAACGCCCTTTAATCTGTATTCGATATCCCGGTAACGGGCAAGGGTGTTTTTCAGTACGGCGAAAACGGACGGGGTGATCTCGTAACAATATATCCTTTTGTAACATTCTTCGCCGTAGTTTCGGATATAAGATAAGGTCGTATCTCCCGTATACGCGCCTAAGTCTACGACGACTTCGTCACGCGAACATTTTACCAGATCCAGATCGAAATAGTCGTCGAACAGATATTCTTTGGCTTTCGCGGTGCAGGCGAAATCATAGCGGTACCAATTAGACAGTACGGCGTAAAATGTTTTCTTAGAGCGGTAATCGCACAGCCGTTCGTATACCCACAGGTAATCGCTTAGATGTGATCGCAATGCCGTTGCCTTCAGCTCGATTTCCTCATAAATACCTTTTTCGGGTTCGAGTTTACCCCAATATCCGAATTTGTTGAAAAATACAGCCATATTTCGGGCGGTAACAGGGTTTACGGCGGCAAAGTTTTCTCTGATCCGCCGGTATAATTCGTCCACTTCTAAATGCGCGATCTCGTCGATCAGTGAGTAAAATGACAGGTCTGTTACGTTCATTTCCGCTCCGTTCGTTTATTTCATTATATGCTTTTAAACGCTATTATGCTGCAACGGTTATCGCCTGAAGTGTAATGAAAAGTTAATGAAAAGTCATTACTGCTTTCTGTTTATAGCGCCGCTCCGTCTTTCGTTTTATCTGATTTTTTAGGTTTTCGAAAGGGGTGTGGCGGTTTTAAAACGCTTAAATTTTGGTTATTGACATGTATTTATATTTTTATATATAATTATCTAAGATAACCGAACGATAGGGAAGGAAACAAAGCGATTTGTTTTGACTTAGCCGATTTGGCGTGAATGCAAAGGAAACCGCTAAAGCTATGTGCGGATTCGAGGAAGGCGCGTTTAAGGATGAAGAAATTTTTGATAGCGGTAATTTGCATAATACCCGTAATCGTAATATTGGCGCTGAGTGCGACTTCGGACATAATTTTGAATTTTGCTCCGGTAAATCCGGAAAGTATCGTAGTCAAAGATTCTTCCAACGTAGAAATTTCGACTGACACTTTGATAATGGCGTCTACGGATACCGGCGATTTTTTGATAATCGAGATATACCCTTCGATCACCCCCGATAAAAGCATAATTTACGAACAAGTGGAAGGGACTACCGCAAGTATCGATTTGGTACAACAGGGCGACAGCAACCGCTATGATATAGTGGCGTCGGGCGCAGGGGCTGTGTCTATCATCGTGCGCGCCGCTAAAAACATCAACGTGCAGGTGCAGTTGAATTTCTATGTCCGCAGTACAAAAGTGACGGCTTTGACCGTCTATGACGACTTAGGAAACTATGTGGAATCGGTCGATAACGCAAACGACTCTGTCGGTTTGGATCCTTATCGACTGTCCTTTCCGACTCGCTTTGTGTGCAATGCACACCCGATAGACGCCTTGGACGAAGATCACGCTCCGGAATGGGACGTCACCTACGGCGAGGATCTTGTAACGGTGGAAAACGGCATAGTCCGTCCTTTGAAAAGACAATCGGGGGACGGAAATACCGTCGCTATAATCAGAGTAGGCTTGTACGACAAGGACGTCAATTTGCACCAAAGATATTTTTGCGTTGACGTTTCGGGCGCTTTGGCGTCTGAAAATACCGTTCGTGTAGACTCCGCGGATGATTTGGAAAACGCCGTTCGCGGCATAATTTTGGTGACGGCAACCGATTTAAACTTTGCTTACGACGCCGAAACGGGTACCGTGTTCGGAAGTTATACTTATATCGACGAGGACGAAACCGAACAAACAGTCGAATTCGATTTCCCGTTAAACGTCGTGATCGGCGGCGCAGAGTGGGGATTTACGGACGGATTGTCGACCGTTTATACCAATAACGGCAGTTATTTTGCAGGGTTTGGTATATATGGCGGAGCCGCCTTCGGCGAGGAAGCGAACACGCAAATATCCTTGACTTCTTCCGATCCGAATATTCTGTCGGTCAGGCTTTCGGAAGGGCGGTGGAAACTGTCGCCGTTAAAGGCCGGCGTCGTGACATTAACGGCGGTATATAACGGCGAAACCGTAGAAAAACAGATCGTCGTCCGCGAAAGACCTTTGGTGATCTTCCAAGACCTGGTGACTGC
>DVNF01000011.1 GCA_018714575.1 Candidatus Stercoripulliclostridium merdigallinarum | reverse complement strand
GTCCCGCTCACGATGAAATTATTGTCAGGGACTAGATCTATTACCGATTTTTCCGTAGGAGGCGCTGTAGGCGCCTCCTTTATTTTAATATTTTATTTATATTTTTATTGAATAAAAACTGTTGTCATGTTATAATTTTTCTATTATCTATTATCGAAAGACATTCTTTTGCGGAGGAAATATGCTTAACTACTGGCAAAACGGCAAAATATATAACGTAAACAGCATTCCCAGGTACGCTTCGGGTTTCCCGCTGAACGAATCCGACGTATATACGGTTTTAAGTTTAAACGGGAAATGGCGTTTTAAATTTTGTAAGAGCGTTAACGAGGTGCCTGCCGAATTCGGCCGTGCGGATTTTGACGTTTCCGATTTCGACTATATCGACGTGCCTTCGGAATGGCAAATAAAAGGTTATGACACGCCAATTTATTCAAATGTAAAATATCCTTATGCGATCGAAGCTATCATGCTTCCCATGGTGCCGCATATTCATCCCGACAAAAACTCCGTGGGCTTGTATAGTCGCGAATTTGTCGTCGACGAGGGCGGCGAAAACGTTTTTTTGCATTTCGGCGGCATAAATTCGGCTGCTGAAATTTATGTAAACGGCAATTTTGTCGGGTATTCGGAGGACACGTTCGATTTTCAGGAATACGATATTACAAAGTATGTCCGTTACGGTGAAAACAGATTGGACGTAATCGTTTTCAGATATACTACCGGTTCCTATTTGGAAGACCAGGATATGTGGAGACTGTCCGGTATTTTCCGCGACGTTACGTTGATTTATAAGCCGAAAGTCGAAATTTCCGATATGTATTTTAAATCGGAACTTTCCGACAATTTCGATTTTGCTTATTTGAAAGGCAACGTTAGTATTAGCGCGAAAGGGCAGGGTTTAAGACATGCGAAATTGATCGTTACTTTGTCGGAATACGGCAATCCGGCGGCTGTGGTATGCCAACAGGAAATTAACCTCGGAGAGATTACCGACGGGAAGACGATCATAGAAAATATCGATCAAAAAATAGACGATATCAAACTTTGGTCGCACGAACATCCCAATCTGTATCAAATCAGAGTTGAACTGAGGGACGGCAGCTGCTTTATCGATCGCAGGTGCTGTTCGTTCGGCTTCAGAAAAATCGAAATTCAGCCGGTAAAGGGCGGAAAAGGTCCGTTTATCCTGTTAAACGGCAAGCCTTTGAAATTTGCCGGCGTAAACCGTCACGAATTTCATCCGGAACACGGGCACGCAGTTACCGCCGAACTTATTGAGGAGGATTTGAAGATCTGTCTGAGAAACAACATTACGGCAATCCGCACGTCGCACTATCCTAATCAACCGATATTTTACGAGCTGTGCGACAGGTACGGGATTTTGGTTATATGTGAAAACAACCTTGAAACGCACGGACTTTCATTCATGATCCCGCGCGGCAACAAGCGTTGGACGGAACAGTGCGTATATCGTATGACCAACATGGTCAACACGTATAAAAATCATCCCTGTATTGTAGCGTGGTCGCTGGGTAACGAATCGGGAAGGGGTAAAGCTTTTATAAAGATGCGTGAAGCCGCGCTGGCAATCGACGACACCAGGTTTATTCATTACGAAGCGGATACTACGGGTTGGGTCAGCGACGTCATGAGCGAGATGTACGCTAATTGCGACAAAATGCCTTTGATCGGAGAGAACAAGCCCGTTATGCACGGTTCGTACATATATAATCCTATAGGCGTCAGATATAAACCCGAAAAATATAAGAATCTGCCGTTTATGCAATGCGAATACGCACATTGTATGGGTAATTCTTTGGGTAACTTTTCCGATTATTGGGACAATTTCAAAAAATACGATCGTTTGGCAGGCGGTTTTATATGGGATTATGCCGATCAAGCGATAAAATACGTCAATAAGGAAGGCGTTACCGAATGGCGCTACGGCGGAGATTTCGGCGATAAGCCGAACAACGGTAACTTTGCCTTTAACGGTATTTTGCGCGGCGATCGCAGTCCCAATCCCGCTCTTTACGAAGTCCGAAAGCAACATCAGCAAGTGGATATAGCTTTGATAGACGGGAAAATAGCGTTCTACAACAGGTATATGTTTACGAATTTGAACGAGTTCGGGCTGAAGCTGCAACTGTACGTCAACGGTTCCGAAGTCGATTCGGTCGATATGGAAATGCCGGACGTCGCGCCCGGAAAGATAGGATATGTGGACTTGGCGTTAAAAAATGCTTCGTTCGGTTCGGACGAGGCTTCGGTAATAGTAAACATAGTGACCAAAGAGGACAAAGTTTTCGCGGCGGCAGGGCACGTCGTAGCTTACGAACAGATTGCGCTTAGTTCCTACGATTTCCGCCTGCCCGAAACCAAGGGCGGTTCCTACTTTGAGGAAACGGATATAGAGATCGACGTTCATTTCGGCGATTCGTTGGCGATAGTAGACAAAAGAACGGGCGAGATCATCAGTATCAGCAAGGCAGGTTCGGAAAAATTAAAAGAGCATTTCCGTCCGCTGTTTTACCGCGCGACGATCGATAACGACAGGTTGCCGCAAGTCGATATTCCCATTGCAAAATGGTACATGGGCGTCGACAAGTTTTACCGTGCGCAAAAGCACCTTAGAGTAAAAAGGTTGAACGTATTTACGGACGACGGCAAGGTTTCCGTAGCTATCGATTGGAGAATGCCGCATGTCAAAGAACTGAGGACTTTGTACCGTTTCAACGGCGATTCAACCGTGGACGTTGAAATGAGCTTGATTCCGCGTGCCGAAATGGAAAGGTACGGCTTTACGTTTGCGCTGCGCGACGGCGTGGACGGCGTAGAATTTTACGGCAAAGGTCCCTTCGAAAATTATTGTGACAGAGCGACTGCGGCTTTGCTGAAAAAATATTCCGGGACTGCCGAAGAGTTTTTGCACGATTACCTGTATCCTCAGGAAAACGGTAATCATACCGAAGTCAGATGGCTGAAGGTCGGCAAGGAAAACGGCGTAGAAATTCACGCTTCCGAAAAGCCGTTCGAAATGAGCGTTCATCCGTATACCTTGGAAATGCTGAGGAAGGCTAAACACTTGCACGAACTAGGCAGTTTGGACTACTTGACCGTAAATATCGACGGAGCGCAACGCGGCGTAGGCGGCGACACTCCGGGAATAGCCATGCTGAAACCGCAATATAAGATTCGTCCCGGGAAACCGCAAAGCTTAAAGTTCAGGCTGATACTTAAATAACATGATCGGACTTGCTTTGGAAGGCGGAGGCGCCAAAGGCGCTTTTCATATCGGAGCGTTGGAAGCCTTTTTCGAAAAGGGCTTCCGTTTCGATATGGTTATGGGGACTTCCATAGGCGCTTTAAACGGAGCCATGGTCGCCGAAGGTAAATTCGACGCGCTGAAAGGTTTGTGGGAACAAGCCGCTATTTCCAAAATAGTCGATATAGACGATATAAAATTCGATCGCTTGATGAAAGGCGACTACGACAGGGAACTGATCGTTTATTTGGTAAAAAAGGCTCGCGAAGCTATAGCCGACGGCGGTCTCCCGATGGATAAACTTAGGGAATTGGTCGATAAGTATATCGATGAAGATTGCCTAAGGTCGTCGTCGATAGATTACGGTTTGGTGACCGTTTCCGTATCGGACGGGTGGGAGCCGTTGGAGTTGTTCAAAGACCAAATTCCCAAAGGAATGTTGAAAGATTATATATTGGCTTCGGCGTATTTTCCTCTGTTTAATCGCCCGAAAATCGGAGGAAAAAGATATATTGACGGCGGTATGTATAATAATTGCCCGATAAATCCTTTGATCAGGAGAGGAGCTTCCGAGGTCGTGGCGATTCGTACGGGCAGCAACATGCCGTTTGCAAGAGTCGTCGACAAGACTGTAAAATTGACCGTTGTCGAACCTTCCGAGGATTTGGGCGGTACGATAGATCTGCGCAAAGCAAAGGTAGATTATAATATCAAATTGGGATACTTCGACGCGTTAAGGGCGATAGATAAATTAGCGGGAGTCAGATATTACCTTCAGCCGGTGACAGTTGCCGAAACGATAAGGTTTGCGGAAGGATTGGGAGACGAAACCGAAAAAACGATCAGAAAACTTTTGAAAACACGCGGCAGTCGCCACACATTGATTACCAAAGCTATGGAAGTGGCAAAGAAGGAGCTGTCGTTGCCGGAAGACGCCGACGCCACTCAATCTTTGCTGGCGTTGTTGGAGTATGCCGCCGGGGAAAACGGCGTCGAAAAATTTAAAGTATACACCTTACCTGAATTTTTCGGCGAGATTAAACGAAACATGCAGCCTAAACCCGAAAACGATCTGTTATCTTACGAGATCGCAAAGGCAATTATAACCAATTATAAAGATTAGTAACTCTATAAATATACAAAAACGTACTAAAAGGACCGAATATGAAATCAAAAGAAATGCAAGCCGATAAGACGTTAAGGGAATTCTATGAAAAAGGCAGAGCTTTGACGGGAAATGCGGAAGCTATTACGGAAGATCTTACGGAGGAGGATACGGAAAATAAGCCGGAACTAGAAGGATCCGAAAACCCGAACGTACCCGAAACACGTGGTAAAAGGGCTTGGAATGTTACGAAAAAATTGGCAAAACGTTGGTTTATAGACGCTTTTTCGGGAATGTCGCAAGGACTGTTCTGTACATTGATAGCAGGTACGATCCTGGCTCAGTTTGCCGGCTGGATATTACTTGCCGACACTGCGGCAGGGCAGGCGGTAGGGACTTTTGCCAATGCCGTAGCCAATATTGCGAAAGCATTGACGGGCGCAGGAATAGGTATCGGTATCGCTCATGCGTTAAAAGCTCCTAAATTAGTAATGTTCAGCGCGGCTGTCGCAGGTTTGGCGGGAGGATTTTCCGATCAGATAATCGCAGGGACATATGCCGCCGGATTTGCTCCGGGTAACCCGGTAGGTTCTTATATCGTTTCGCTGATTTCCATAGAACTGGGAATGTTGATAGCCGGCAGAACCAGAGTCGATATAGTGATCGTTCCTCTGGGTATGATGATAATAGCGATGCTGTCGACTTTTGTGGCGTATCCGTTTATACTATTTATCAACTTAGTTGCGGAAGGCATCGCTTTGGCAACGGGTATCGCGCCCATTTCCATGGGAATAATTATTGCGGTGGTCATGGGGGTCTTGCTGACTTTACCCACCTCTTCCGCAGCGATATGGCTGGTCGTCGCCGGAGGCGCCATGGCGGAAAACGCCGATATGATGCTGGCAGGCGGCGCCGCGGTAGTAGGCTGCGCCGCGCAGATGGTCGGCTTTGCCGTTCAAAGCTTCCGCGAAAACCGCTTCGGAGGTTTGATAGCCCAGGGTATCGGAACAAGTATGTTACAAATACCCAACCTGATGCGACATCCGATTATAATCGTTCCGCCGATCATTGCTTCCGCGATAGTCGGACCTTTGGCTACCGCCGTATTTAAACTGCGTTGCACTCCGGCAGGAGGCGGTATGGGTACCTCGGGTTTGGTCGGAGTGTTCGGCGTAATTGACGCTTCCGCAGGATTGATTCCCGATTGGCAAATCGCACTGGGTATAGTGTTGCTGATGTTCGTTATTCCTGCCGTAGTCTGCTTTGTCGTCAGCGAAATCATGCGAAAATTTGGTTGGATAAAACCCGACTACATGAAATTGGAACTGTAAATTAAGCTATGGAAAAGTTGATTTTATTGGATAGTAATTCTTTATTGAACCGCGCTTTTTATGCGTTGCCGCCTTTGGAAAACAAAAAGGGCGTAGTTACCAACGCCGTATACGGCTATTTGACTATGCTTTTAAGGTTAATAGACGACGAAAAGCCCACGCATGTTGCCGCGGTCTTCGACGTACATGCGCCTACTTTCAGACATGATATGTACGACGGCTATAAAGCTACCAGAAAACCGATGCCGGAAGAGCTTCGACCGCAACTGCCGTTATTGCACGAAGTATTGAACGCGATGGGCGTTAAGATCGTAGAAATGGCAGGCTACGAAGCCGACGACGTCATAGGTACATTGGCAAAACGTTTTAAAGTGCCTTCCGTGATAGTCAGCGGCGACAGGGACGTTTTACAGCTTGTAGACGATAAGATCAGCGTTTACCATACCCGTCGCGGAGTCACTGACGTCAAAGTCTATGACCTTGCAACGCTGGCGGCAGAAGGTTTTACTCCCGAGAAAATAATTGAATATAAGGCGCTTAGAGGCGACGCATCGGACAATATTCCCGGCTGCCCCGGCGTCGGTGAAAAAACAGCCATGACCTTATTGAACGATTTCGGTTCGGTAGACGGAGTATATCGGCATATATCCGAAATTAAAGGAAAACTTGCCGAAAAGCTGACGGCGTCTAAAGATCTGGTCGAGCTATCCAAAGAACTTGCGACTATAAATACTTCCGTTCCGGTGGAATGCGAATTAAAAGATCTGGAATTCAAACCGCATTACGGCGCCGAGTTCGTTTCGATAATGAACGATTTGGAATTTTTCAAATTACTGCCCCGTTTTACGGGCGAAGCCGTTAAAAAAACAAAAGCCGAAAAAAAGCCGAAAGAGGATTTCGGTGCAGTTCCGGAACAAGAGACTTTGCCGTTTGCCGAAGAGCCTAAAAA
>DVNF01000115.1 GCA_018714575.1 Candidatus Stercoripulliclostridium merdigallinarum | reverse complement strand
GTTTCACAACAAAAGCGCCCGTCGGAATGACGAGCGCTTTTTCATCTTTTGTAAAGTAATCGATTCAGCGATTAATCTTGGGGATTGTTGATAGCCGCCTGCGCTGCCGCAAGTATAGCTATCGGCACACGGTAAGGAGAGCAGGATACATAGTTCAAGCCGACCTTGTGGCAGAACTCGATCGTCGAAGGATCGCCGCCGTGCTCGCCGCAGATTCCGAGTTTGATATCGGGTCTTGTAGCTTTGCCCTTAGCCGCAGCTATCTTTACCAATTCGCCTACGCCTTCTTGGTCAAGCTTCGCAAACGGATCCGATTCGAATATCTTCTTCTTGTAGTAATCGCCCAGGAACTTGCCCGCGTCGTCACGGCTGAATCCGAACGTCATCTGCGTCAGGTCGTTTGTGCCGAACGAGAAGAATTCAGCCTCTTTCGCGATCTTGTCGGCAGTAATTGCCGCACGCGGGATTTCGATCATGGTGCCGACTTTGTATTCGACTCTGGTTCCCAACTCTGCCATAACCGCTTCCGCTGTGTCTACTACGACTTTCTTTACGTATGCAAGTTCTTTGACGTCGCCGACCAACGGGATCATGATCTCCGCCTTTACGTGACCGCCGTCTTTGTTGACGCTGATTGCCGCTTCGATAACGGCACGGGTCTGCATTTCGGCTATCTCCGGGAAGGTGATTGCCAAACGGCAGCCGCGGTGTCCCAACATCGGGTTCATTTCGTGCAGGCTGTGAACGGTTTCCAACAAGGTTTCATATGCGATTCCCATGTCGGCAGCCAAAGCGCGAATGTCTTCTTCCTTGCTGGGCAAGAACTCGTGCAGCGGCGGATCCAGGAAACGAATGGTAACGGGATAACCCTTCAATGCCTTGTAGATGCCGATAAAGTCGTTCTTTTGCATCGGCAGTATCTTTGCCAAAGCGGCTTTTCTTTGTTCAACGGTCGAAGAAACTATCATCTCGCGTACCGCGGCAATCCTGTCGCCCTCAAAGAACATGTGCTCGGTTCTGCAAAGTCCTACGCCCTGAGCGCCGAAATTATATGCTACAGCCGCGTCGTGCGGGTTGTCGGCATTAGCGCGTACTTGCAATTTCTTGTATTTGTTCGCCCATTCCATGATCTTTGCAAAGTTGCCCGAAGTGTCGGGATCGACCATGGGAATGCTGCCTTCGTATACGTTACCGGTGGAGCCGTCCAAGCTGATAACGTCTTGTTTCGTGTATTTCTTGCCTGCGATCGTGCAGATACCGGTTTCTTCGTCGATTTCGACGGCGCCGCATCCGCAAACACAGCAAGCGCCCATACCTCTGGCAACGACTGCCGCGTGGGAGGTCAAGCCGCCCCTGGCGGTCAAAATGCCTTCTGCAACCTGCATGCCTTCGATGTCCTCGGGAGAAGTTTCGATACGGACAAGGACAACTTTTTCACCGGCTTTGACGCGTTCTTTGGCTTCTTCGGCGGTGAAGCAGATCTTACCGCAAGCTGCGCCGGGAGAAGCGGGCAGACCTGCCGCGATAGGAGTCGATTTCTTCAAAACGGCTTTGTCAAATGCGGGATGCAGCAGATCGTCCAATTGCTTGGGCTCGACTTTCAACAGAGCTTCTTGCTCGGTGCACAGTCCCTCTTTTACCAAATCGACGGCGACGTTGATAGCCGCAAGAGCGGTACGTTTGCCGTTACGGGTTTGTAACATATACAGTTTGCCGCGTTCGATAGTGAACTCCATGTCCTGCATATCGTGGAAGTAATTCTCCAACTTGTTGCAAATACCGACGAATTGATCGTAAACTTCGGGGTTGATCTCTTTCAGTTTGTCGATCGAGGAGGGAGTACGGATACCTGCGACGACGTCTTCGCCTTGGGCGTTCATCAAGAATTCGCCGAACAGCTTCTTTTCGCCGGTAGCGGGGTTACGGGTAAACGCAACGCCGGTGCCCGAAGTATCGCCCATGTTGCCGAATACCATCGATTGGACGTTAACGGCGGTACCCCAAGAGGACGGGATATCGTTCATCCTGCGGTAAGTGATGGCGCGCGCGTTGTTCCAGCTGCGGAAAACAGCCTGTATAGCGCCGACCAATTGCTGTTTAGGATCTTGGGGGAAGTCTTCGCCGACTTTCTCTTTATAGAATTTTTTGAACTCCGCGATCAGAACTTTCAGGTCGTCGGCGGTCAATTCGGTATCCAACTTAACGCCTCTTTGTTCCTTTATCTCGTCGATAAATCTTTCAAAGTTGGCTTTTTCAACGCCGGTAACGACGTCGGAATACATTTGAATAAACCTTCTGTAGCAGTCATAAGCGAATCTGGGGTTTTCGGTAAGCTTTGCCAAGCCTTCTACGCTGACGTCGTTCAATCCCAGGTTCAAAATAGTGTCCATCATGCCGGGCATCGAAGCTCTGGCGCCGGACCTGACGGAAACCAGGAAGGGATTATCGTAATCGCCGAACTTCTTTTTGGTTTCCTTTTCCAAAATCTCCAAAGTTTTAAATACTTCGTCAATGATTTCGGGAGCTATCTTTTCGCCGTCTTCGTAATACTTCGTGCAAGCTTCCGTGGTAATCGTAAATCCGGGAGGCACGGGCATTCCGAGTTTTGTCATTTCGGCAAGGTTTGCGCCCTTGCCGCCGAATTTGGCTTTGTTTTTGCCGTCGGCATCTCTGAACAAGTAAACGTACTGTGTCATAAATACTTCTCCTGTTGCGTATTTTTTCGTTTTATTGCGTATTCTTGCGCTGTTATTGATATATGGAAATTATACATAATCCGACGCGAACACGCAAGCATTTTTTATATTTATTATAAAAAAACGGCTGAAAGCCGCCTTAAAATTCCTTACTGTGCCTTACTGTTTCAGTAATTCCAAAGTCTTTAACTCTTCGCCCGCCACTCGGAACAGTCTGCCCGTCCATTGCACGGCGGCAACGACCTCCGACGGCGAATAGTCCAGGCACCCCAACTCGTCCTCGCCGGCGTTCATCACCGCGTTGATCAGCGATTTTACGTGCCCCGGCAATATGTATTCGTCCTTATCTATTCCCGTTTCCGATAAAAGCTCCGTCAAAAAACGGAGTAAGTACACATACGGTATACCCTCGCCGTAATTGATTCCGAACAGCGCCCTAAGCCCTATCGCAAATTCGCTGTCCGCGGCAACGCCTTCCGCGGTAACGCGTTCCAAAGCCTCCGTCACGACGGCGGCGGCAAGGTTTTTTACCGGATCCGTCCAGGTCCCGAAAAACTGTTCGATAACTTCGACGCCCGTTACAATGGATGTCCCGCCCTGTTCGTGCAAAGTGTATTCCGCATAACAATTCGGAGCGGCTCCTGCTTTTAATTTAGATTTTGGGTTCTTTACCGCACGAATTCGGGATACTATTTTCCCGTTTTCCGCCGTCAATAAAATCAATAGCTTATCGGCTTCTTTCCAATCCAAAGCGTTAAGGCAAATGGCTTTCACCGTTCTCATCCGTCAGCTTATTCTCCTTTAATGCCGAATACAACATATAATATCCGGGGTTACCGCTAGCCATAAAGGCATCGTACATTATCTTTTCCGCGCTCTTTTTGCCCATACTCTCATTATGTATATATCGGGCGATAGTATGCGTTAAACGAAGGTAAAATTTTCCTTCGCCGATTTTTAATTAAATATCCTTGTTCTTGTCGTAGCCCAAGTTGGATAAAATGATATCGTCGTCGCGCCAATCCTTTTTGACCCTGACCCACAACGTCAACAATATCTTATCCCCCGTCATCGCCTCCAGATCCTGCCGGGCGTATTCGGATATCTTTTTTATCATCGCGCCGTTTTTACCTAAAATGATCGGCTTATGCGCCGCTTTTTGGCAGATGACGTCGGCGTCGATTTCCAACGTTCCCGACGGACGGTATTCGTATTTGTTTATGGCTACCGCGATACCGTAAGGAATTTCTTTATCCAACAGCCTTAACGCTTTTTCGCGGATGATCTCGGACGCCATGAAACGCATGTTCCTGTCGGTATACATATCGTCGGGATAAAATTTAGTTCCGAACGGCATCAGCTTTTCGACTTCGGATATCAACACGTCGATATTTTTATTCTTTAATGCGGATATCGGCACAACCGATTTGACGGTCTTTAGCTCGTTTAACGCGGTCAAAATTTCCGCTACTTTCGCGCGCGTCACCGAATCGACTTTATTAACCGCCGCAACGGTGGGGATATGCGCGGATATTTCCCGTATTCGTTCGACGTCGCCTGCGTCCAAACCCTTTTCGCAATCGATAACGTAAACCACGGCGTCTACTCCGTCCTCGGCGGACTTTACCGAACGCATCATGAAATTACCCAGCTTGTTCCTGGGCGTATGGATCCCGGGGGTGTCTACAAATACGATCTGCAGGTTCTTTCTGTTCAGAATGCCCGAGATTTTGTTCCTGGTGGTCTGCGGTTTCCATGAAACTATAGCGACTTTTTCGCCTATCAACGCGTTAATCAACGTCGATTTTCCCGCGTTGGGTCGTCCCAGAATAGCCGCGAACCCTGCGCGGCACGGAGCATTTTCCGTATCGGAAGTTTTATCTTCGCTTTCTTCGATTTCATCGCTTTCTTCGATTTCGTCGTCGGTGAAAACGGGAATTTCGGGAGCCTCCGTATAATCGCGTTCTACCCCTGCCGAAGTCAGGATCTCCGATTGAACGGCTTCCATTTCGGCGCGGTCTTCGTCACGGATATGGTCGTAACCCATCAAATGCAAAAAACCGTGTAACGCAAGAAACGCGTATTCTCTTGCCACCGAATGTCCGTACTCGCGCGCCTGTTCCACGGCGCGGTCACGAGCGATATAGACTTCGCCCAACAACACCGCGCCCGTTTCCGGATCTATATCGGAATAATCGTCGGGATCGAACGGAAAAGTTATCTTTTCCTGCGCGGGAAAGCTCAGCACGTCGGTCACGGAATCGACTCCGCGCTCCTCGCGGTTCAACGTACGTATCTCCTCGTCAGGCAACGAAGCTATTTCGGCGGCGATATCGCTTTCGGAAACGCCCAGGCGTTTCATCGCAGCGGTCAAAACTTTTTCAACGGATTTATATGGTATGTCGTATAATTCAATCATCTTTAACTTTTGCGTAAATTTTGCGGACAAGGTCTAGGAGTTTGCCTTGTCGCCGGCGTTATTGTATTGTATTCTGGCGTGATACATGGACGGAATGGCTTTTACCAAAGTATCCTCGATGTCGTTTAAATCCTTATAAGTTATCGGGCATTCGGTAAATTGTCCCAGATCGGCTTTTTGTTTTATCATCGAATGCACCAGCTGTCTGAAATCTTTCGGCGAATTCATCTTTTCGGCAAGCGCCCTTGATGCCGCCTCTACCGTATCGGTTATCATCAGTATAGCCGCCACCTTTGTTCTGGGTTTAGGTCCCGGATAACTGAATTCTTTTCTGTCCAGGTTGTCCTCGGTCAAATTCTGAGCCTTGTACAGGAAATAGTTTACCGGAGTCGTGCCGTGGTGTTGCAAGGCGCAATCGGCTATTTCGTCCGGAATACGCGCCTGTTTCAACATGCGGTAGCCTTCGGTAACGTGCGATATTATCATTGCAACGGAAACTTCGGGAATGACGTCGTCGTGAGGGTTGTATCCCTTTTGATTTTCGATAAAGTATTCGGAGTTTTTAACTTTACCCACGTCGTGATAATAGGCGGCGACCCTGGCAAGCAAAGAATTTTCCCCTATAGCTTCGGCGCACAGTTCCGCCAAATTCCCTACGACCATGGAATGGTTAAACGTGCCGGGAGCGTCCTTTGCCAATCTCTTCAGCAACGGGTTTTCCAACGAACACAGCTCCTGCAATTTAAACTGGGTATCCAGCCTGAATACGTATTCCATCAGCGGCAGAACTATCATGAAAATGGCTATTGCAAGAATGACCGACAGGAAGCTCCATAATCCGCTAAGCAGAATAGTAGTCGTTTCGTTAGCGCCGACAAGGTAATTTATCAACATCGGAATGACCGCGGTGCAAACGCCTACGATAACGCCGACCACGGTAAATTTCAACCGCGAAAAAGCCTTGTCCAAAAACATTATCAAAAATATCGAAGCCACCATCGAAGTCACCAACGCCGCCGAAGATTCGACCGCGTTTTCGGTGCCGTACACCAAAATATAAGCCAGGAAAAAGGTCTGAGAGATCAGGATATTGGTGACTATACCCACTCTCCTGTCAACCAAAGTCGCGACCAACAGCGAACACAGCGACAAAGGCACGATGTACAAAGAAACCAACGAACCGAATATCATCGAAAGGATAAATGTCAACAACACCGATACCGCTATGACCGGGACCGTTTTACTTCTGACGCTGACGTCGGAATCCCTCTTCACGTACAACGTATAAGTC
>DVNF01000114.1 GCA_018714575.1 Candidatus Stercoripulliclostridium merdigallinarum | reverse complement strand
ATTTAATGCCTTTGGGTATCAGTAAATAAGATAACAGCAACCCTAATACCAATTTTCCTGCCGCTTCCGTAACGTGCGACAGCGCGGTGGGACGCATATCCGACAGCCCTTGAAACCAACCTTTCATCACCGAAATGCCCGATACGAACAATATTGCCGGAGCTATCGCGAAATAACCGACTTCGGCGTCGGGAGTGCCTTGAAATCCAGCTATCAACGGAGCCGCCAACATCAGCGCGCCCATCAACAGACCGCCCGACAGCAACAGCACGTACAAAGCGCCCGTACTCAGTTCCAACGCTCTTTTCCTCATTCCGCTTGCCGTATACGAAGCCACCAACAGCGAGATCGCCATCGGTACGGCTCCGCCCGACGCCGAAAGTATCAGCGAATAAACCGGGTATACCGATTGGTAAACGCCCATACCCTCTGCGCCCAACATGTTCGTCAGCGGTATACGGTACATGGCGCCCAGGAATTTGGCTATCAACGTAGCCGCCATTATGGCTCCGGCGCCGCCCAACAACGAAGCTTTTTTCGCGGTTTTACTCATTAAATGCGGTTTTTAATAAATTCAGCGACGATTTTTGCCGCTACTTTTGCGTTTTCTCCGAATACGAAAACGCCGCCCGAAACCGCAAGGTCGAATATCGGACAAAGCGTTCCGCGCGCCGCAAAAACAAAGTTATCGAATGCGTCGTCGGGGATATCCGACGGTTTCCTGCCCTCCAAAGCCGCTATCCCGCTGTCGGACAGTTTCGTGCCGATTTTCGGAGCGCCTTTTCCTGCGGCGGATACGACTTTTTCGGCGTCCGTCAGCGCGGCAGCCATTCCCGTCGCGCTATATACCGCGTCCAACAGCTCCTGTTTGATCCCGTTTAATTCGTCTATCGCCGAAAACTTTTTTAATAAAAGCCCTCTGCCCTCCGTGGGAGTCACCTCTATTTCCTCCCCTTCGCGGATTCCCAGCGTTCTCCTGAGTTCCTTTGGAATGACGACTCTGCCTAGTTCGTCGACTCTTCTGACTATACCTGTGACCATACTTTCTCCTCAGCTAAAGTTTGTGCAAACGTCAAAAAATATTCCGCGCCTTAACAAAGATTGCGTAAATTGTATTTTTTATGCTTATATTTCGATTTCTGAGCTGAAAATCGGCAAAATGCAATTTTTACTATGAAAACTCATATTAATATGGTACAATAATAATAAGGAGGCTGTATGAAGATAACTTTTTTAGGAGCCGCCAGAGAAGTCACCGGTTCATGCTACCTTATCGAAGTCGGCAACAAGCACATTATGATCGACTGCGGCATGGAGCAAGGACCCGATCTGTACGAAAACCAGACTTTGAACATTGCTCCCGCATCGGTAGACGCCGTGCTGTTGACTCACGCGCATATCGATCATTCGGGAAAGTTGCCTTTGTTATATAAAAACGGCTATCGCGGCAGAATTTACATGACGCGCGCTTCGCGCGATCTTTGCAAGATCATGCTGATGGACTCGGCGCATATTCAAGAGCAGGAAGCCGAATGGCGCAATAAAAAAGCCAAACGCTCTTCCGGCAATCCGCCTTACACTCCGTTATACGATTCGGCGGATGCGGAAAACACTCTGAAATTGATCCGAGCCGAAGATTACGACGTCGTTTTCGACGTCGCGGAAGGAGTAAAAGCGCGCTTTATCGACGCCGGACACCTTTTGGGGTCCGCCTATATCGAACTGACTTTGACGGAAAACGGCGTCGAACGCACCGTAATTTTTTCCGGGGACATCGGAAACGTCAACAAACCTATCATCCGCAACCCGTCAGTAGTCACCAAAGCCGATTACGTTATAATGGAATCGACTTACGGCGACAGGTCGCACGGCGACGATCCCGATTACGCCGCAGACCTTTCAAAGATAATTACCGACACTTTTACCCGCGGCGGCAACGTAGTTATTCCGACTTTTGCGGTGGGCAGAATGCAGGAAATGCTGTATTTCCTGCGAGAGATCAAAAACAAAAATCTGGTACCGAAATTCCCCGATTTCCAAGTCTTTGTCGATTCGCCTTTGGCGATAGAGGCTACGGGCATATATTCTAAAAACGTGGCTTCGCTTTGCGACGACGAAACGGCCGGGCTGATAGAACGCGGGATAAATCCCATAGGATTCCGTGACATGGTACTATCGGTTACGGCGGAAGATTCCAAAAAGATCAACGCGGACTCCCGTCCAAAAGTCATTCTTAGCGCTTCGGGCATGTGCGAAGCGGGCAGGATCCGTCATCACTTAAAGCATAACTTATGGCGGCGCGAATCGACGATAGTATTCGTCGGTTACCAGGTAGCGGGCACGTTGGGACGGGCGCTCCTGGACGGAGCAAAAGCCGTGAAATTGTTCGGCGAACCCGTTCAAGTCCGTGCAAAAATAGTCGAGCTTCCCGGTACCAGCTCCCACGCCGACCGCGAAGCTTTATTGAAATGGGCGGAAGGTTTCGATCCGGCGCCCAAAAGAATTTTCGTCACTCACGGCGAGGACAAAGTCGCCGCAGGCTTTGCCGATTTGCTGTACCGCGCGGCAGGTCTGCGCGCGGTAGCGCCCTATCCGGGCGGATGTTACGACCTGATCACGGACGAATGTTTGGACAAGGGAAACACCGTTCCCAAAAAGCAACGCAAACCGCGTCCGAAAAACGTTTCCGCGGCATATCAAGCCGTTCTGGACGCGGCGAACGAGCTGCAACTGGCGGTAGCTTCCGCCGAAGGGTTATCCAACCGCGATCTAAGGGACATAGCCGCCGCCATAAAGGGAGTGTTGAAAAAATTCTGATAACAAAAAAATAAACAATAAACATATTACTTACAGGAGGAGCAATATGGCTCTGTTGAAAATCATAGAATGGACGGGTTCGGGCGACGACACCATGGTCTTTCGTTATTCGGCAAGGGAAAACGCCATCGAGCGCGGATCGCGTTTGATAGTCCGCGAGGGACAGGCGGCGATCTTTTGCGACAAAGGCAAACTTGCGGACGTATTCGGTCCGGGCACTTATTCGTTGGACGCCAGAACCATTCCCATACTTACGCGCATGATGGCGTGGCGTTTCGCTTTTGAAACCCCATACAAATCGGACGTTTATTTCGTTTCGACCAGGCTGTTTACCGG
>DVNF01000113.1 GCA_018714575.1 Candidatus Stercoripulliclostridium merdigallinarum | reverse complement strand
GACAAGACTTTGCACGCGCAATAGTTTTTTTTATTAAAAATTTTTTAAAGGATTTATTTTAATATAAACCGCACGTTTTATCGACGAAAAAGGAAAAGAGGAAGTAATCGTTTTTCGTTCGTTATTGCTTTAGCGTTGCCGTGCGGACGATCTTACGTTTTTTAACCCAACGGGAAATGTAGTGCAAATTGCAGTCAAAGTCGTCGCCTATTTCTTTCATTTTTTCATACATATAGGCTTTTAAGCGTGCTTTTTGCTCCTTAAATTCCGGGTTATGCGCCAAGTTGCGTACTTGATAGGGGTCGGATTGATTGTCAAACAGATATTCCGATTTGTCTATACGGTAAACGGCGTAGGTAAAGCGCTTGTCGCGAACGGCGCGCCATTCCTTGCCGATACCGAAAATTGCGGTGGGACCCGTGCCCATCATCAGCGACGGGTTGGTATTGTCGGCGTCCGAGGTAAGACATTGCGACAGGTCTTCGCCCTCTACTTCCGTGGGATAGTTTAATCCCATAAGGGAAAGCAGGGTAGGCATTATATCCACGGTATTGAAGCAAAAATCCTTTTTCCCGGCAGGGATATGCCCCGGCCATTCTATCAGGAAAGGTACTCTGACGGCTTCGTCATAGAAGATATTTTTAGCGTGTCTGCCATGAGCGCCGAACATTTCTCCGTGATCGGAAGTAAAAACGAATACCGTGTCTTTTTCGATTCCCAGTTCCTTTAATGCGGAGCGCAATCTTCCTACGTTGTAATCCAGATTGGCTACCATAGCGTAATAAACGCGCATCCAATCGGTTATTTTGTTGCGCTGGAACGGTAAGAATTT
Organism: Candidatus Stercoripulliclostridium merdigallinarum; assembly: GCA_018714575.1. GTDB lineage: Bacteria > Bacillota > Clostridia > Christensenellales > DTU072 > Stercoripulliclostridium_A > Stercoripulliclostridium_A merdigallinarum. The sequence goes on along the minus strand of DVNF01000113.1, from coordinate 2,498 downwards.
TGCCCACATATCGGCGTGAGGGTCGTTATGTTTGCTGTAATTCGGCGGCAGTCGGAAATCCTTGTCGCGGAAGCGGTCCAAATATTCTTTCGGGACGTTGTCCGGAGTCCACGGGTCGTGCGGAGTGCCCAAAGACAGGAACAGAGCGAAAGGCTTGTCGCCGTTTGCCACTTCCTTCAGCCGTTTTATAGCGAGGTCGGTCATAAAATCGGGTTCGTAGCCTTCGGCATAGATTTTTTCCGGGGTATCCAGGTGGTAGTACGCCTTTGGCGCGTAGTATTCGTGGTGGAAATTATACGCCGCGAAGTAGCCGTCAAAGCCCAATCTGTCCTCGCCGGGCGGCACGAACGAGTTTTCCGGGTCGTAGTGGTGGCCCAGCTGTGCCGCGTACAAGTGCCATTTACCGATATAAGACGAATCGTAACCTGCGTCGTTCAGAACGTGGGCAAAGCACTTGTGATGCGGATTCATTCGGATCTCGTTTATCACCATGCCGGTGGAAGTGGTATATTTACCGGTCAGCAAACTTGCGCGATAGGGTGCGCAGACGGGGTGTCCGGAAACTGCGTTGGTTATGTCGGCGCTATCGCGCGCCAAGTCGTCTATATTCGGAGTTTCCGCCAACGTATCGCCGTTGTAACCGACCGACGCCCAACGTAGTTGGTCTGCGAAAACATAAATTAAATTCGGGTGACTCATGGGCATAGGCTCCTTTTCGATCGTATTTTAGTTTTAGTTTTCAGTATCGCCTGTCGGGCTTACTGTGTCGGTTGAGGTCGCTTCGGCTGAGGTAGATTCTACTGAAGTCGCTCCGTCACAGTCGTACTCCGCGCGTCGGATCGCCAGCTGTTCCCGCATTTCTGCGTCCTTTTTCTTATTTAGCGGATACAACAACATCAAAATCAGCATCAGGACGAACATTATCAACGGCACCACGGTAGCCAGGATATATATACCGTCCACAGTTTCTGCGGACTGCCCGGCGTAGCCTTTAGAGGCGACGTAACCTACCACGCCCAACAGGGCGGGGACTATTGCGGCAATGGCTTGACCGATTTTACGCATAAAGGTAAAAGCGGCATAGCCGGTTGCTTCTTCGCGTTTTCCCGTACGTAATTCCTGGTAGTCTATGACGTCCATTGCCAGAGCCCAGATCTCCAAGGTAAAGAAGCTGATACCCGCGCCTTGCAAGAAGCACAACGCGATAAATATCCACGGATTGGGAACGCGCCAAACCGCCATTATTAAGGTAGCTGCGACAGACGCTATCAACCCGTAAATGCACATTTCTTTTTTACCGACTTTTTTAATTATCAGCTCGGTAAACGGTATAGTTACTACCATCGGAGCGTATGTCGCTATGGTGACGAAAGTCATCATACCTTCTTTGCGGTAAAATACGTTAAACAGATACAAGTCGATCGATGTAATATACATAGACGAAGCGATCAGCAACATACCCGCAAGGCTCATTATGACGAAAGGTTTGTTTCGAACCAAAGATTTCAAAGTCGCAAACAAGTTGGTATTTTGAACGGTATGCGGATATTCGTAGTTTTCTTTGGTGGTAAAGAAAGCGGAGACATAGCAAATAATCATAATAACCGCGATAACCGCCATACATATCAGCAATTTATTACCGTCCAAAGCGCTGACTTCCTCGCCGTTTGCGCCGATGACGGTAGTATAAACCAATAGCGGGAACAGCATTCCGGCAGGAATCCCGCCGATACCGCCGCCGATAGATCTTGCGATAGACAATCTACTGCGTTCTCTGACGTCGCGCGTCATAACGGTAGCCAACGAACCGTAAGGCACCAACACGACGGTGTAAATCATGCCGTAAGCTATGTAGGTAAACAGAGCGAAAACTATACATTCGGCAAGCGACATATCGGGTATAGGCAAGAACATCAGGACGGCGGAAAGCGCCAAAGGGATACCGCCGAACAGCAGGTACGGGCGGAATTTACCCCATTTAGTAGGTTTAGCGCGCTGAGCCAACCACCCCATGATCGGGTCGTTGACGGCGTCCCAAATACGAGCCACTATCATGATAGCGGTAACAGCCGACAGCCAGATCGCCGAAGTATTTTCGTCGAAATTTGCTCCCAAGACATCGGAATAGAACAAAGTCAGGTAGGATCCGACGGCAGCGAAAGCGATATTATTTCCCAAGTCTGCAATGCCGTAACCCAAATAATTGCGAAATTTCAATCCCTTTTCCATAAATACCTCTAAATATAGTGGCAGACTACTATAATTTAATGATAATTCCAAAACGCGCCAAAGTCAATACCGCTTTTTGCGTGCAAGAAAGAAAAACAACAAAAAAGTTGCAAAAACCATAAAAAATATAAGCATAATTATACAACGACCCAGCCGATATTTGCCATTTTCGTCCCGCGCAGGGTATTTTAATATCGCAAAGTCCCGATACAAGTACGCTTGTATGTTAAAACACTCCGACAAGAAAGCTGTCGTATGCAAAGCAATGC
>DVNF01000112.1 GCA_018714575.1 Candidatus Stercoripulliclostridium merdigallinarum | reverse complement strand
GTGGACTTCCAAAACCTGTCCGATATTCATACGCGAAGGAACGCCCAACGGGTTCAATACTATCTGCAACGGAGTACCGTCCGCCAGGAAAGGCATGTCTTCTTTCGGCAACACGCGCGAAATAACGCCCTTGTTGCCGTGACGTCCTGCCATCTTGTCGCCGACGCCGATCTTCCTCTTTTGAGCGATATATACCCTGACCATCATGTTGACGCCGGGGTTCAGCTCGTCCTTGTTGGCGCGGGTAAAGATCTTTACGTCTACTACCGTGCCGCCCTCGCCGTTAGGAACCTTCAACGAAACGTCCCTGACTTCGCGTGCCTTTTCCCCGAAGATCGCCCTTAACAAGCGCTCTTCCGGAGTCAGCTCGGTTTCGCCCTTCGGCGTAACTTTACCTACCAAGTAGTCGCCGGAACGCACTTCCGCGCCCACCATGACGATACCGTTTTCGTCCAGGTTCTTTAACAAATCCTCGGAAACGTTCGGAATATCCCTGGTGATCTGTTCTTCGCCCAGCCTGGTATCGCGGCATTCCAATTCATACTCTTCGATATGGATGGAAGTGAATACGTCGTGTTTTACCAACTCCTCGGAAATCAGAATAGCGTCCTCGTAGTTATAACCTTCCCAGGTCATAAAGCCTATAAGAATGTTTCTGCCCAACGCAAGTTCGCCGTTTTCCGTCGAAGGTCCGTCCGCCAAAGTGTCGCCTTTCTTGACGACTTCGCCCTTTTTGACCACGGGCTTTTGGTTGATGCAGGTGCCTTGGTTGGAACGCACGAACTTTTGCAATCCGTATTCGCGTTCGATACCGTCGTCGCCCTTTACCTTTATAAGGTCTGCGGAAACGTACGTCACGACGCCGTCCTCACCCGCCAGAGTGCATACTCCGGAATCGTGAGCGACCCTGTATTCTATACCCGTGCCTACGATAGGCGATTCGGGACGTAGCAGCGGCACCGCCTGACGTTGCATGTTCGATCCCATCAACGCGCGGTTCGCGTCGTCGTTTTCCAAGAAGGGTATCAAAGACGTAGCTATGGATACCAACTGTTGCGGCGAAACGTCCATATAATCGACTTTGGAGCTGTCGTATTCTTTTATCAGGTCACGGTAACGGCAAGTCACCCTCTTGTTTACGAAACGGCCCTCTTCGTCCAAAGGCTCGTTAGCCTGCGCGACGACGTATTTGTCCTCTTCGTCCGCAGCCAGGTAATCGACGTGGTCGGTAACTTTGCCGGTCGCTTTGTCTACCTTTCTGTAAGGAGCCTCTATAAATCCGTACTCGTTGACTTTCGCATAGGACGACAGCGACGTGATCAATCCGATGTTCTGACCTTCAGGAGTCTCGATCGGGCACATTCTGCCGTAATGAGAGTGGTGAACGTCGCGGACTTCGAAGCCTGCGCGCTCCCTGTTCAAACCGCCGGGACCCAAAGCGGACAGCTTACGTTTATGAGTAAGCTCGGCTATGGGGTTCGGTTGATCCATAAATTGCGACAGCTGAGAAGATCCGAAGAATTCTCTGATAGCGCTGGAAACCGGGCGGATATTGATCAAAGATGTGGGAGTCGCCTCGTTGGGGTCCTGGGACACCATTCTTTCGCGAACGACTCTTTCCAGCCTTGCCATACCGATACGGAATTGATTTTGCAACAACTCGCCGACGGAACGCACTCTGCGGTTTGCCAAGTGGTCGATGTTGTCGGGTTCGTGATAGCCGCACTTCAACTCCTTGTTATAGAAGCGCATATTGACGTTATAGCTGATGGTAGCGATAATATCGTCTTCCGTTATATGCTTCGAAACCAGGGAATCCACGTTGGCGCGGATTGCAAGCTTCAGCTTTTCGGAATCGCCTTCGGATTCGGCGATAAGCTCTTGCAATACCGGATAGTAAACTTTTTCGGTGATGCCCAATTCTTTCGGATCGCAGTCTACATAGCCCTTTAAATTGACGGTGTTGTTGCCGACGACTTTGACGGGAGCCATGTTTTCATCCTCGATATTGACCAACAATACGGAATTGATGCCGGCATTTTGAATTTCGACTGCCTTTTCGGGAGAGATCACTTGACCTTTTTCCACCAAAATTTCACCGTCCGCGGTGGCAACGTCTTCCGCCGCCACGAATTCGGCTATGCGGTTTGCCAGAGACAGGTGTTTGTTGAATTTATATCTGCCGACTTTCGCCAGATCGTAACGCCTGGCGTCGAAGAACATGTTCTTCAGGAATCCGTCTACCGCGGACGGAGTCGGCACTTCGCCGGGACGCAGTCTGCGATAAACTTCTATCTTTGCGGTTTCGACCTCGGTAGAGCCCTCTTCGACGTCTATTCCGTCCTTTTTCAGGGAATTTTCGATCATTTGATCGTTACCGAATATCGCCGCAATGTTTTCGGCTTTGCCGTCGCCAATCCCCAACGCGCGCAACAACAAAGTTGCGGGGATCTTTCTTTGGCGGTCGACTCTGACCGACAGAGTGTCCGTTGAATCCTGTATGAATTCCAACCAAGCGCCCCTGGAAGGAATAACCGTGGTTTCATAACGCAACGTGCCGTTTTTATCGGCTACGCCCTTTGCGGTATACACGCCGGGGCTCCTGACCAGCTGGCTGACTACGACGCGTTCTGCTCCGTTGATGATAAAGGTGCCGTTTTCCGTCATTCTGGGGAAATCGCCCATGAATACTTCGGCCTCTTTTACGACGCCGGTTTCCTTTACGGTCAGCCTGACTTTGACCCTGAGCGGTACGGTATAGGTCGCGTCATGGTTTTTGCATTCCTTTACGGAATATTTGCATTCGCCGGATAACGAATGATCCAAAAACTCCAATTCGATCTTGTTGCCGTAATCGACGATAGGAGAAAAATCGTCCAGAACCTCACGCACGCCCTGGTTTACGAAGGCTTCGTAAGAGTTCTTCTGGACTTCAATAAGATAGGGAATGTCTATGATTTCTTTTATCTTACCAAAAGACCATCTTTCGACATTCCCACGCTTGACTTTGTGGATTCTTTCAGACATCTGAACCTCTCCTTATGAAAATTATGCTTTCGGCTTTCGCCGAGGGATTGACAATTGCAACTTTACAGCTGCAAAATCTGCTACATTTTATCTGATTTTGCGTAATTTTAGAAAATTTTCAGCCGCCGAAAAGCCTTTCGGGGCATATATTTCCATTATAATCATGCGTTCTAACATTTTACTAGCCCTACGGGGAGTTTGTCAAGCGATTTGCTATATAAAAATATATAAATATATACGCGCGCGGCGTAAAGTAACTTTTACCGTCGAAAGCGCGCCCGAACGCGGTAAAAACAGTGACGAAAACAGTGGCGAAAGCTGTCGTCATGCTTGAATTCCGTTCGGAAATAAATTATAATATAAAGCATGCGATTAGACAAGTATTTGAAAGTATCACGAATAATTAAAAGGCGCACCGTGGCGCAGGAAGCCTGCGACCTGTCCAGGGTCACCGTAAACGGTAAGCCGGCAAAGCCGTCGAAGGAAGTCAAACCCGGCGACGTCATCGGCGTCAGATTCGGCGACAAAGAAGCGCGTTTTAAAGTGCTGATCGTGCCCGAAGGCAACGTCGGCAAAGCCGACGCCGATTCTTTGTACGAGGCTGCGGAATGAAATTCGACGTTATAATAGCCGCCGCAGGCAATTCCGAACGCGCCGGCGGCAACAAATTGAAATTCGATCTGGGCGGTATGCCCTTACTGCACCGTACCGTTGCGGCGTTTTCCGCCGTCGAACGCGTCGAAAGCATAATTTTATGCGTCAAAGCCGGCGATGAGGACTTTGCCGCAGAGGCTTTACGCTGTGCCGGCGACAAGAAAAGCCAAATAGTCTTAGGCGGTTCCACGCGTTCGGAAACGGTGTTGAACGGCTTGAAAGCCGCCTCCGCCGCCGGCGTTTTGATCCATGACGGCGCACGCCCCTACCCCGACTCCGAATTGATCAATTCGGTCATGGATTCCGTAGAAAGTTACCGTTCCGGAGTACCCGTTCTGCAACTAAGCGATTCCGTCAGAACGATTTCCGACGGCAGGCTGATCGGTGAATTTCCACGCGAAAGCCTGGTCGCCGTTCAGACTCCCCAAGGCTACCTGCTGGAAGAGCTGTTAACGGCGTATGCCGCTACCTCCGGAAAAGAATTCACCGACGAATCGGCGCGCTATGCGGCTGTCTTCCCCGAGGGCGCGCACGCCGTCCCGGGTAACGCGCGCAATCTGAAAATCACGTCCCACGGAGATTTTGCCTCATTGCAATCAAAAATCGGCGTCGGTTACGACATTCACAGACTGATGCCGTTTGGAAAATTGATGATTTGCGGCATCGAAATTGCCGCCGACATAGGCGTTTTGGCACATTCCGACGGCGACGTCGCCTTGCACGCTTTGATAGACGCGCTGTTGTCCGCCGCAGGCGAAAGCGATATAGGCACGCATTTCCCCGACAACGATCCGCGCTACGACGGCATAGATTCTTCTATTCTGTTGACGAAAACTATGGAGATCTTGCAGAAAAAAAATCTTCGTCCCACGTCCGTATCGATAATAATACGTCTGCAAAGTCCGAAGATAGGCGATTATATACCCGTAATGAAAGTAAAACTCTCCTCCGTTTTGGGCATTCCTATGGAAAATATCGGTATAAGCGCAAAAACGGGCGAAGGTATGGACTCCGTCGGCAAAGGATTGGCAATTGCCGCCGAAGCCGCAGTTTTACTGGTTTAAAATACGTTTATTCAACTTTAAAACAAGTTTAAAAACAGGTATTCGCGTTGCCCGAGCTACTTTTTCGGGCAACTTTTTTACATGGCTACTACGTTTATCTTGATCTTGGCGCCGATATCCTTATACACTTTTACTTCGGCGTCGTAAACGCCCAAAGTTTTTATTTGATCGCGGATCGTGATCTTTTTCTTATCGACGTCGTAACCCATGGCTTTCAAACCGTCCGCAACGTCCTGATTGGTAACGGAACCGTACATTTTGCCGTCCTCGCCGCAGCGCATTTTGACGACCACGGTAGCGCCTTTCAATGACTTCGCCACGACTTCCGCCGCGTCGCGTTCTTCTTTTAATAAGCGTTGTTCGCGCGCTACTTTTTGTTGGATTTCGTTTAAAACCGCCTTTGTCGCCTCTACCGCAAGCTTTTTGGGCAGCAGATAGTTCCTGGCATAGCCGTCGTTTACCGTGACGATTTCGCCTTTTTTGCCGTGTCCTTGAATATTGTCTAGAAGTATAACTTTCATATTGCCTCCGTGTGTACTAGATTTTACCAAAAGCCGCCGATTTTGTCAAGGCAAGCTCCGTATACCTTTCGGAATTTTGCGCATACTCCCCCTAAGAGGTGAAATATGGAACAGTTAAAGTGCAAAACCGTAAATTGCAGGCATAATTTGAAAGGTCATTGCAACGCCGGAGTCATCGGAATGGACGACAAAGCGCGCTGTATGACGAAAATGAAGAGGCTGGGCGGCGCTTTGGAACAGACGTTCGCCGAATTGGAAGCCGCCGACGACATGTTGGCAGACGCTCCCGCTATCGTACAATGCGACGCGGAATGCATATATAACCACGACCGCAGATGTACCGCCACTTCGATTTTGGTAAAAGATAAAATGTTCAAGACTTTGTGCGCTACGCGCATAAAATGACGCTTGCGCCCCTGCGGGAACCGGGGCGTTTCGATACCGCCGAATCAGGCGGTTTCCCTATTATTTACGAAAAAAGCCCATACGGAAAGTATGAGCTTTTTCATAAACTCTGAATTGAAGTTTAAATAATTCGTTCCCGTATACGGGTTACAATTATTTAATTTCGACTTCGGCGCCTGCCGCCTTAAGTTTTTCGGCGATTTGTTCGGCAACTTCCTTGCTGACGCCTTCTTTGATGGCCTTCGGGGTGCCTTCGACCATAGCCTTAGCGTCGACCAACGAGATACCGGAAACGATTTCTCTGACCGCTTTGATAACAGCGATCTTGTTGCCGCCGGCTGCCTTCAGGACGACGTCGAATTCGGTCTTTTCTTCTTCGGCTGCCGCTGCGGGTGCCGCGCCGCCTGCTGCGGGAGCTGCTACTGCCGCGGCTGCGCTTACGCCAAACTCTTCTTCGAGAGCCTTAACGAGATCGTTAAGCTCCAAAACTGTCAAAGTCTTTACTTCTTCTACGATTTTTGCTATATCTGCCATTGTTGGTTCTCCTTATAATTTTTAAATTTGTTAAGCGTTTGCTTGTTTTTTCGCAATAGCGTCGATTGCTCTTGCGAACGCCGCGATAGGCGCTTGCAGCATACCCAGCAACATAGCGATAAGTCCTTCTTTCGAAGGCAACGTCGCCAAGCGTTTTACGCCTGCCTCGTCCAGGTAAATGCCGTCTACCATACCGCATTTGATCTTCATCTTCTTGAAAGCAGCAGCCTTGTCGTTGGCTATTTTGGCGGGAGCGGCAAGATTTTCACCGCCGAACGCTACCGCTGTCGGTCCGTTCAACGCCTCGTCGAATTGAGTGTAGCCGAGTTCGTTCAAAGCTATCTTCAGAAGTCTGTTCTTGATAACAGCATATTTGACGTCGTTCTTGCGGAATTCGTTTCTCAGTTCGGTGTCTTGCGCCACGGTGATGCCGCAGTAGTCGATCAATACGAACGAAGAAGCTTCCGAAACAAGTTTTTTGATCTGTTCAACTTGCTGTTTCTTTTGTTCCAGAATTGCGTTTGAAGCCATTTGTACCTCCTTATAGATTTATAGCTCCGTCGAAGAAACGGAGCTATACCTGAAAATCGGGGTAAACTTCATTTCTTCTGCGCACGCATTCCCGCAGGAATTTACGCCTAAGCACGCGCGGTCTCGGAAGGAACTTTTAGTTTATTGTAGCCCTATAGGGCAAGTTTGTCAAACGTTTTCGGACAATTATTCCGAATTACGCCTGTTTGTAGCTGACTTTGATGCCGGGGCCCATCGTGGAAGAGATAACGATGCTCTTTAGATAAGTGCCCTTTGCGGCTGCCGGACGCGCTTTGATAATAGCGTCCATCAACACGGCAAGGTTTTCTTTCAGCTTTTCCGTTCCGAAAGATTTCTTTCCGATCGGGCAGTGAATGATTGCCGTCTTGTCGACTCTGTATTCGACTTTACCGGCTTTGATGTCGTGGATCGCCTTTGTCAGATCCATCGTTACCGTTCCGGACTTGGGAGTAGGCATCAAGCCTTTGGGTCCCAACAGCTTACCTAATCTACCTACCTGACCCATCATATCGGGAGTCGTTACGCAGGTGTCGAAATCGAACCATCCGCCTTGGATCTTTTGAATGATCTCTTCCGCTCCGACGATGTCGGCTCCGGCGGCTTTGGCTTCGTCGGCTTTGGCGCCCTTTGCAATGACCAAAACTCTGACAGTCTTACCTGTGCCGTTCGGCAATACGACTACGCCTCTGACCTGTTGGTCCGCGTGACGGGGGTCTACGCCCAATTTAACCGAAATTTCGATGGTTTCGTCAAACTTCGCTTTCGCGGTTTGTACCGCAAGATCGATGGCTTCGGCGGCTTCGTAAGCCTTGCTTCTGTCATAAAGTTTCAGGGAATCGGTGTAATGTTTACCTTTTTTCATTGTCGGACCTCCTTATTCCTCGACGGTGATGCCCATGCTGCGGGCGGTACCGGCTATCATGCTCATTGCGGCTTCGACCGATGCGGCGTTCAAATCGGGCATCTTCATCTTAGCGATGTCCTCTAATTGAGCCTTCGTGAGCTTTGCGACCTTGGTGCGGTTCGGGGTTGCGCTGGCGGTTTCGATACCGCAAGCTTTCTTGATCAGCACCGGGGCGGGAGGCGTCTTCATTATATAAGTGAAGGAACGGTCGGCGTATATGGTGATAACTACAGGAATTACCAAGCCTTCCTTGTCCTTCGTCTTGTCATTGAAGTCCTTTGTGAATTGGGGAATGTTGATACCGTGAGGTCCCAAAGTCGAACCTACCGGCGGTCCGGGCGTTGCTTTGCCCGCGGGTAATTGCAGCTTTACTACTGCCGTAACTTTTTTTGCCATAGAAGTATCCTCCTTCTATCAGGTTCAAACGGACGACACATTGGGATTTTGCCGTCCTCCCATTGCTTTTTATTTCTGTTAGTTTGAAAGTTTCTCTATTTGGTTGAACTCCAGCTCTACGGGAGTCTGCCTGCCGAACATCTGAACGATAACCTTGACTTTTTGCTTGTCGGGATAGATCTCTTCGACGGTCGCAAGGAAGGTTTCCAAGGGACCGGACGCAATCCTGACGTTGTCGCCGACTTCGATATGGAAGTCCGCTGCGGTTATCTTCTCCAAGCCGATACGCTTTACTTCGTCAGTCGTCAACGGCAACGCTTTGCCTTCGGGACCTACAAAACCGCTGACTCCGCGGATCTGTCTGACGAAATATCCGATGTGTTCGGAATATATCAACTTGATATAGACGTAGCCGGGAAACTTTTTGCGTTCGACAACTTTACGTTTGCCGTTCTTTTCGACTATGTCCTCTTCGGTAGGAATGACGATGTCAAAAATTTGATCCTCCAGTCCGTGCAAAGCTATCATGGACTCCAGGTTCTTTTTGACCAAGGTTTCATATGCGGAATACGTGCGAATGACGTACCATTTGGCAAGATCGGAATTAGCCATTCTGCCTCCTTATAACAGCGCCGTATCTGCAGGAATATCCATCAGCAGACGGAACAATGCCAACAATCCGGAGTCAAACGCCGTGATCACCACAAGGAAGAAGAGTACGACGATTATGACCGTACCCAAATTCGCCCATACGCCGGGATTGTTCTTCGTGCGCTTGAAAGGCGGCCATTCCACCTTCTTCAGCTCCGAAATCATCTCCCTGAACACTTTGGCTATACGTTTGAAAACGTTCGGACGCGCTTCGCCCGAAACCTTTTTCTTCGGTTGCTTGGATTGGGTGGATTGCTTAGGAGCCTTTTGGACTTCCTGTTGCTTTTGAACGACGCTTTCGTCCAATTCGCCTCCCAATGCGACCTTATCCTTAGCCATATCAGCCCCCTTTAATTACTTCGTTTCTTTATGAACGGTATGTTTTTTGCAGAATCTGCAGTACTTCTTCAGCTCGATCCTGTCGGGAGTGTTCTTCTTGTTCTTTGTCGTGTCGTAATTGCGTTGTTTGCACTCGGTGCACGCCAAAGTTATTTTCTCGTTCTTTTTGTTGTCAGCCATACAGCTTACCTTCCCTTCCGCCTATTTCGGCGATTTTGCATTCAAAAAAATGACACCCCTCTATAAAGGTGCTTATACACTATATCACCTAATCGTCGGGTTGTCAACCGTTTTCTCCCGATATCTTGCATTATTTTCGGCAATTTTTCGATTTCGGCTTGCCTTTTCGCTTTATCGGTAATGCCGCCGACAGCCTCCGACCTTCGCCTTTCGGGCTGTCGGATACAGCCTTAGCCATCCTCTTTATTTATAACTTTTTCGGAAAATCCGCGTTCGGGGTACCCCTTAACGGGATTTCGCTTCCCTATTTAAATTATTTTACGTTCTTTTTCAGGTATGCGACCACGTCGCCCACGGTTTTGATATTGTGCATTTCTTCGTCGTCGAATTCTACTCCGAATTCGTTTTCCATTGCGATCAGCATTTGGACGATGTCCAGACTGTCGGCTTTTAAATCGACGATGAAATCGGACGCTTCGGTTATTTTGGATTTATCCAGTCCCATTAATTCGGCTATCAAAGCCTGTACTTTTTCAAACATTTATATTTTCTCCTCTATTCCTTAAATCGCCCCACGGTCGGGGATAGTATTATTGTACTACATTTTCCTGTTTTTTACAAGGGAAAACTTTTATATGCCGTTCTTAACGACTTTATCCGGCTTTATTCGGCTGTTTCGACCTGTTTCGTCCATTTTCGATAAACTCGAGTTCGGCTTTTATCCTTTTTTAATTTTATTTCTTCTATTTTCTTTCCGCAAAACATATTTTCGAACGGTAATTATTTTTCGCTTTCGGCGGGCAAAAAAAGAAAGCCCGTATTCGGACGGGCTTTCGTATTCATTCTCTTTATGCGTTATCAGTTATTGATAACGTGAACGTCTTCTACTTTCGATTTATCGACCGTATAAGCGTTTTTCTTCGCAAACAGCGGCATGATGATCAATACGAAGGACAGTATCCAAGGAATCAACCAGCCGAGTCCGAGCATGATCGTTGCGGGATTCGAAGAATCGATATAGAAGAAGCCTTCCGCGTTGATCACTCCGCCGTTTTCTCCGCGGGAGATCAGCAACGCGCCTGCGGCAAATACTATGAACAGCAAAAACTCGATAATTGCCGCCACGGAAACGCATCTGGGTGATCTTTTGCGCAGCAGGCAAACCAGATATTTGATCGCCAGGCATACGAAACCGATTACCATAATCCAAGCCAGGAAGGGCAAAGCATAAGCAAAAATAGTGGCTAAGATATCTCCGTTGACGTTTCCGATGACGCCGGTATAATATTCGCCTGCCGTACCTGCCGCGTTGAACAAGTCAAACTTCAGTATGTCTATGGCTCCCGTCAGGAATTCATAGCCCAAGTACTGATGTTCGGCGGTACGCACTCCGACGACTTTTCCGCTGAATACCGACAATACTATCATCAGCACAGCCGCTAATATCGCAACGATGATCAACGCTACGCTGAGGCCTCTGTACGGTTTTCTGATATAAACCGGAGCATTGGATTGCGGCGGAGGATCGACCGGGCGCGAATACGGATCGTATTGCAACAGCGGTTGATTTTGCGAAGTATACGGAACCAACGCTATCGGTTGTACGATCGGCGGCATCTGAATGATGCTGGAAGGCGTGGGAACTGCATTCATCGAGTTGGACGGAATGGATTGCAATTGACTTTGGGAATTGCCAACGCAATACAACGCGCCGTCCGGACCCTGTACGGGTTGTCCGTTAGGAATGGGCGGAACGTCAAATCCCAAACTGTTTCTGTCTACCGGCACCCATCTGCCTGCTTCCGTCGCAGCGGTTTGGGGCGTTTGATTTACGTTATTATCCATCGGCGTTTACCTCTGTTGATCGTCAACGACTTGATACATTTCCTGATGCTGTCCCGCATAAGGGATAAAAGCTACCGGGGAAATTATCGGGTTCATCTGGCAGATGTCGGGGGCTTTCGCGACCGGCACCGGCGCACTGTGCGTCTGCGGTCCGTAAGTGACCAAAGGATTGAACGTCCTGCCGTATTCGTCTACCGAAGTATATCTGGGCAGTCCCATCGGCATGCCGTTGCCTACTACGGGCAAAGTGCCGCAGTTGGGCATTTGAATGACACCTGCCGGCGCTTGCGCTTGCGGGAACGGTCCCGATTGAGGTTGCTCGAACTGAGCGCCGCGCGGTACCCTTGAGATATTGTCTTCGACAGCTTGTAAGATCTGTCTTCTCCTTCTACGGATCATGTGATGTCCTCCTCCGACCTATCGGGTCTTACAGACTTCTTGCTTTAGTTTCGACGTCCTCACCCGATGGGCGAGGGCGTCGTCGGATTCTTTTGTTGTGATAAAACTATTTAACTTTTGCCGGCTTGGGATCTCTCTTTGCCAGGAAAGCGATCAGCATGTTGATCAACGACAAAGCCGCCATGGCATACAGACCGTAACCTACGCTTTCACCGCTTGCATCGTCCAAAGCGATCATCAGTATAGCCGCCAAAGATACGCCGATACCGATAAGGCTGAAGATCATAGCAAATACGCAAGCGCCTTTGTGCATGATACGGATCAAGGAGCTGATAAGTACCAATACCGCGCAAACGGGGATAGCGGTAACAAGTATGGATACGATGTCGGTCCAATCTTGCGCCTCAATGTAGTTTAAGGTAACGTCCAGACCTGCAACGGTGCCTACGCATGCAAGGTAATCTTGCAATACCCATTTACCGGCTACGAATACCGCAATGATCAGCAAGCTGAATATCGAAAGGAATATAGCGGCAGCGCTGACCTTTTTCTTCGGTACGACTTCTTCTTCCTCCTCTTGGGGAATCGTAGCGACTTCTTCTTCCTCTTCGGGGCCTTCCATGTACAGCTCTTGTTCCTGAGTCGAGTACGGTACGAAGGCGATAGGTTGGATGATAGGAGTCAGCTGAACGACTTTAGGGGGAGCGGAAACGGGTTGTTGCGCCGCTTTTGCTTCCTCTACCGGAGCGACTTCCTCGACCAAAGCCTGGTTCTTCTTGCTTTTCTTTGCCATTGTTATATCCTCCTCAAATAATTTAAGCCACAAATAATATAAATAATATATTGAACGCGCACATGCGCGACAACATCGGTTCTGTGTTATTCCTCGCTGTAATCGTCGTATTCGTCGGCGTCGTCAAACTGAGCCAAGGGCTGCATTTGAGTGCTGTACGGTACGACGGGTATCGGTTGTACTACCGGGGTCAGCTGGATCATATCTGCGGGCGCCGCGACCGGCACGGGCGAGCAGTTGTTCATAACGCGGAAGACAATGCGAGGTTTAGCCGCCGCCCTTGCTGCTGCAGCCGCCTTTTCTGCCATCAGCCTTTCGGCTTCCTGTTGCTTTTTCTTTTTGGACATAACGGTAACCTCCTACCAATTATTTAATTATTTATCGAAAATGCTGTACGGCACTTTCTTTCTGGCAAAGATGCTAAGCAGTAATATCACTACCGGCACCACCAATATTATCAACATTCCGTATCCGGACACCAACGTCAACGGCATGACGTCCGTCGCGGGATCCAACGCAGTCGCGGGAGCGCCTTGGAATACGCCGAACGCAAAGTTCATCAGTTGGCTGAAATCCAATACGCTGACCAGTACGCCGTCTTCCGTGATCGAAGGATTGCCCATGTAATTGCCCATCGCCGCAAGTCCCGCAACAAACATCGCAAGTCCCGCCAGCAACATTATTATCGACATTATGCCGAACCCTTTGAATATCCTTCTGCCGAACAGCGAAAGGAACGCAAACACGATCAACAGCACCGCGAATACCGCGCCCACTACCAATATTATCGGAGCGTAATTGAACGCCATGGAAGCTATAGAACCCATAGAATCCTGACTTCTGGCTTCCTCGTCGATATTTGTATTTGCTTCGACGTATCCGAATTTAATAGCAGTGTCTTCCGTAGCCGTTTGTTCACCCTCGGTGTTTTCGCCCTCGGTCGTTTCGCCGTCGGTGCCCTCGGCGTCTTCGCCTTCGGTATTCTCCGTGTCGTCGGTTGCCTCCGTCCCGTCTTCGTTTTCAGACGCCTCGGCGACCGGTCCTTCCGTTTCGTTTTCGGTATTTTCCGTGTTTTCCGTGTTTTCGCTGTTTTCGTCGTCGGTGTTTTCGGCGTTTTCATTGCCGGTATTCTCCGCGGTTCCGGCTATTGCCGGCGAGAACGAATCGTAGAACGGCGACATGCTGTTGCCCTCGGAATCCGTCATCGACAACCCGAACAATGCCTTTAACGCGCCGAATATCGGGTCGATAAAGCTGATATAAACGCTTTTATCCTGGTAAGGGATAACGATGGCGTTGCCTCCATCGTCCATTTCGCCCGTCTCGGTATCCAGCCTGTCATCCAAAGGCGTCAGATCGGGCGCGACCAGGAAAGACGTGTACTGCGGCATTATAGCCAGATAGTTCATGGCAATGACCGCCACCCACACTATAGCCAACAGCAACATTAAAAAGCACACGCCCCTGCGCATAATGAAAAAGTAGTCGCGTTCTTTCCTTCTGCGTTTTTGCACGGGCGGAGGAGCTGCCTTTTTAGGTTGCGGCCTGGCGCCACCACGCGGCATACCCGCCACACCCGCATTATAACGCACGGCGTAAGGCTTTAAATAATTTACGCCGCTTGACGGCACAAGCCTCCTGCCGGATGCCGCGCCTTGCGGTTTGACGGATTTGATTTTTGCGTTGTTTGCGCTGTTTACAGAAGCCATCTAGCCCTCCGCATTCTATTTATAATTATAAACAATTACAAATAGTATTTTTAGTTTACCATAGGCAGAATGATATTTCAATACTTTTCCGGAAAATTTTTTGCCAAAATTTCGGGAAAAATTCCGCCAACGTTCACATTGGTTTTTGCAAATTCCTGCCTGTTTTGTTGCCAAAAATCAGGCCGGATTTTTGACCCGTTTAGTTAATTTAACCCGGTACGGGTATCCCGTATCGCGACGATCGGAGCCCCGAAATCAATATTCGGAATCTTCGTCGGTCGGATCCCAACTGTCGTCGTACATCGCCAAAGGTTGCAACTGCGTGGAGTACGGTACCAACGGGATCGGTTGAACGATGGGCGTCAGTTGGATATAATCGGCAGGACGCGCGACGGGCACCGGACCGTTGGAAACTTTGTACCAACCGGGTTTGCCTTTTTTGGGAGCGGCGGCTGCTGCGGCTTTTGCCTTGGCTTCGGCTTCGGCCTTTGCCCTGGCTTCGGCTTCTCTTTTCTTCTTAGTCATCATATTTCACGTTCCTCCGTTAATTTCTTTATGTAATTATATGGTTCAGGAAATTTTCTTCCTGCTTCTGAAAGCAAAGAACGTCATTATCAGCGTTATCAGCGACAACGCCAGCAATATGATCGTTCCATATCCCAACTGCAACGCCAGCGAATAGTCCATGGTCAGGAAGTTCATCACTACGGAGAAGTTCATTCCCGCCACCATCAGGAAAGCGCATACCGCCGACAGCAACGTAAATACCAGCATCAATACCGCGCTGAGAACGAACAGCTTTCTGCGTTTGGGCGTAAATAACGCTACCAATGCGCGGATAAAGAATATCACCGTCGTCAAAGCCGCCAACGCTAAAAGCACGGGCATGGCGTACGACGCTATCATCGTCACCGTATCCGCCGTGGATATATCCGCATAGAATTCGTTGTACATATAATATTGAGTGCCGTCTATCGAATCGACGAACATGGCGACGAAGCTCATTACTATATCCTCTACGCCGACTTTCACCATTTCAGGTTCGGGAACATCCTCCGATCCCTCCGTAGCGTCCGTTCCCGCTGCCGTACCTTCTTCCGATCCGTCGGTATTAGCATCGGTATCCGCGTCGGTATTTTCGGTGGCGGCTTCGGCGTTTTCCGCGCCGGTTTCCTCGGTCGATTCGGTATCGACTACCAATTCCTCGGCGTCGGGATTGCCCTCGTACATGGCAAAGTATCCGTTATAATCCGCCAAAGCGTCCAAATTCAGATAACTTAATCCCAATACCGCTATGTACAGCAACGTAAATAAGAC
>DVNF01000111.1 GCA_018714575.1 Candidatus Stercoripulliclostridium merdigallinarum | reverse complement strand
CTAAGATTACTGTTGCTTACCTCGATATAGTAGCCGAAAACCTTGTTGTACCCTACTTTCAGCTGTTTAATTCCCGTATTTTCGCGTTCCTTAGCTTCGTATGCCGACAGCCAATCTTTGGCGGAACTTTTGGCATGACGCAGTTTATCCAACTCTTCCGAATAGCCCTCTCTGACCACACCGCCGTCGGAAACGGAAACCGGAGGCTCGTCCGACAACACCGCGGAAAGCGTTTCTTGTAATTCGTCCAAAGGATCGATAATTTCGTAAATCGAAGCGAGTTTTGCCGATTTAAAAGGTTTTAACGCCTGTTTTAAAGCCGTAATCGCTTCCAAAGAATACAAAATAGCACGACATTCGCGTGGGTTTATCGTGTTGTAAGCTATTTTATTCCTCAGACGTTCTATGTCGCGAACGTTCTTTAAAATTTCGCGCAGCTCGACTCCGTTTTTGGGCTTTTCAACGATTTCCTGAACGGCGTCCAAACGCTTTTCAATATCCGATAGCTTAGAAAAAGGATGTAAAATAGCATGTTTTAACGCCCTTGCGCCCATATTGGTGCAAGTTTTGTCCAACACTCCCAATAAACTGCCGTTTTTGGAACGGTCGAACAACGTTTCGGTCAGCTCTAAATTCCTGACCGTATTGAAATCGATAAACATCTCCTCGGCGTCATCGATGATTTTCGGCGTTTCTATATGATCCAAATGCTGCTTTTGCGTGGCTGTTACGTAGTCTATCAGTCCGCCCAAAGCCATAACCGCCGCGCCGCGTTCCAATCCCAAAGCCGATAACGAATATACGCCGAAAAACTTTTTTAACGTGTCTTCGGCGTTTTCTTCCGAAAAAGCGTACTCGTAATGAGCTCCGGGTTTGGGTAATTTACCGCTTTCGACGGCGTCGGAATTCATTAACGCATCTCTGCCCTTTTCGTTTGCAATAATTTCTTTCGGCGCAAGAGTCAACAGTTTATCGGTCGCGGAAATTTTGCCGCCTTTGTATACGGCGCATTCGCCCGTAGTCAGATCCAACCACGCCAAACCTTCCCTGTCGCCCGTTTGAATGTATGCCGCCAGATAATTGAAATCGTCGGCTTCGATCATCTGATCTCCGGTAACCGTTCCTGCCGTCAATACGCGGACCACATCGCGCTTTACCATGCCTTTTTGGTCGCCTGGAGCCGTTAACTGTTCGCAAATTGCTACTTTTTTGCCGGCTTTTATCAGCCGCGCTATGTAATTGTCGACAGCATGATACGGCACTCCGCACATTGGCGCGCGCTCCTCCAGTCCGCAGTCCCTGCCCGTCAAAGTCAAATCCAACAGCTTGCTGGCTTCCTTTGCGTCATCGAAAAACATCTCGTAAAAGTCACCCAACCTGTACATCAAAATAGTATCGGGATACTTTTCCTTTACGGACAAGTAATGGGTCATCATCGGGGACATCTTATTCTGTGCCTTCATGCTTTTTCTCCGTACAGCGAAGACGCTTTTGATTTTGTTACGGTTACGTCTATAAATTTACCTATATCCGATCTTTCGCCAGGGAAACGGACTAATCTTCCTGAATCCGTTCTGCCGGCGCAAACGCCGTTTTCCTCGTCCTCTACCAAAACTTCATAGGTTTTATTCAGATATTCCAGGCTGATTTCGTCGCTGATCGCGTTTTGCAAAGCTACCAATTCGGTGATACGCGCCTTTTTGATATCGGCGGGAATCTGTTCCATAGCCGCGGCGGGAGTGCCGTTTCGCGGAGAATAAACAAATGTAAATGCGTTTTGGAAACGCACCCTTTTCACCAAATCGATAGTATCTTTGAAATCCTGTTCGGTTTCGCCGGGGAAACCTACCATAATATCGGTCGTAATTCCGGCGTCAGGCATATACTTACGAATGGTATCGATCAGATCCAAATATCTGCCGCGAGTGTATTTTCTGTTCATTCTTTTCAACACCGCGTCCGAACCGGACTGTACGGGAAGATGTATGTTGTTGCAGAAATTCGGGTGCTCGGAGATTAGTTTTATTACTTCTTCGGATAGATCCTTCGGGTGCGACGTCATAAACCTTATGCGGAATTTACCGTCTATTTCCGCAATTTTTTGCAAAAGTTTATAAAAATTCATGCCTGAATCCATGTCAGACCCGTAAGAATCGACGTTTTGTCCCAATAAAGTGATCTCCTTGTACCCGTCCGCAACGGCGCGGCGGATCTCGGTCAGGATATGCTCGGGATCGCGACTGCGTTCTCTGCCTCGGACATAAGGCACAATACAGTACGTGCAGAAATTGTTGCATCCGTACATGATGTTGATCCAGGCATTGGGATAAGACGTCCTGTAAACGGGAACGTCCTCGTCTATGGCAGGTTTTTCAGCAGGATCAACGGCAATCAATTTTTTCTTTTTCGCCAAAACTTCGTCTATTTTCTCGCCCAAAAGATATTGATTATTCGTTCCTAAAATAATATCGATAAACGGAAAGCGTTTTTTCAAAGCCTCGGCGCGTCCTTTTTGTTGAGTCATACAACCGGAAATAACGATAATTAAATCGGGGCGGCTACGTTTTAACGCTTTTAATTCTCCGATATTCCCTTCGATTTTCTTTTCGGCGGTATCGCGTATACAGCAGGTGTTAAAAACAATTACGTCGGCACGGGAAGCTTCCGACACGGCGCTTAGCCCTCTGTTTTCCAAAATGCCGGCTAATTTTTCGGATTCGTGTACGTTCATTTGACAACCGAACGTTTCAATATAATAGTAATTCATACTATATAAGTATATATC
>DVNF01000110.1 GCA_018714575.1 Candidatus Stercoripulliclostridium merdigallinarum | reverse complement strand
TGAAAGAGGAGCTTGAAAAGGTCGGTTTCCAGGCGGACATTATCAAAAACCGCTATTTTTTGTGTCAAATAAACGACGGCGGTTCGATAGGTTGCAAAGCCGATGACTACGAATTCGTTATTTATTTGGATAAGGATAAATATATTGCCAGGATGTTGGAACAAAGCGGTTTACGCTTGTTCAACAACTTCGACGCCATAGAAAAATGCGACGACAAGATGACCACGGCGATCTGTCTGTCGGGATCGGGTATCCCTATGCCGGAAACCTTACCCGGGTTATTGTGTTACACTCCGGGCGAAGCCGTGCCGGAAGAAAGTTTGCGGATCGTTGCCGAAAAGCTGGGTTTTCCGCTGATAGCAAAGGCTTGTTACGGCTCGATGGGCAAGGAAGTGTATATGGTAAACGATTTTGCGGAATTACGGGCTACCGCGGAAGAGTTGAAGTGCCGACCGCATCTGTATCAAAAATTTATCGCCGGCAGTCGCGGCAAGGATATTCGCTTGATCGTGATAGGTGGGCGTTGCGTCGCCGCGATGATCAGGCAGTCTAAAAACGATTACCGTTCGAATATCGAACTAGGCGGCGTTGGTATCCCGGTAAATCCTCCGAAAGCAGTCGTGGAAATGGCTGAAAAGGCGGCGAAAATTTTGAATCTGGACTACTGCGGAGTCGACGTTTTGTTCGATGAAAACGGATACTATCTGTGCGAAGTCAATTCTAACGCCTTTTTTAAAGGCATAGAGCAGGTAACGGGCATAAACGTAGCTGAAAAATACGTACGTCACATAATTTCCGTAACGGACGCTAATAAACGGTAACGGGCGGTAACCGACGGAGGAAAATAATAGGGTAATTCCGACCGTGAAAGTTTCGTCGCGCGGACGTAGGTCTTCGTACCGTGAAACGAAAACAAATCTTTACCGTAAAAAGGCGTAAAAATTACTTGATAAAATCGCCGTAGCGGTATATAATAGTTAAGACTTCAAAAGGAGGTTTAACTGTATGATAACCAAAGATATGGTGATCGGCGATGTTTTGGACAACGCGAAAAACCCCGAAGCGGTCGCGGAAGTATTAATAGGTAAGTTCGGTATGCATTGTCTGCAATGCCCTTGCTCCCGCAGCGAATCCATAGAAGAAGCCGCCATGGTCCATGGCGTTGACGCCGAAGTTATGGTCGCAGCATTGAACGCCGCCGACAATCAGTAACATTTAAACAATTTAACAACATTGGAGTATGGTGCAATGGTAGCACAAGGGACTCTGACCCCCTTGATGTAAGTTCGATTCTTACTACTCCTGCCACTGACCCGCCTGATCGGCGGGTCTTTTGTTTTATTTGCATAGATATATAGATATAAGGATTTTTTCGGTAAAGCCATAGTAATAGTATATGATTTTCCCGATAACGGTGCAAACAAAAATTTAAACTTTGTATAAAAATTTATGTAAATCTGTTGACAAATTTTTGCCAAGGTGGTATACTCGCTACATCAAAAGGAGGCGCATATGAAAAAAAGTATGTACAGCCTGATGCTGGCAGACGAAGTGGTAAAAGCCGTGGACGCGATGGCGGCGGAACAGGGAACAAACCGTTCCAATATGGTAAATCAAATACTTGCCGAACATCTATCGCTGACCACTCCGGAAAAACACGTCGGACAAATTTTTGACGTCATAGGCAACTTGATGGGAGGCAGAGGCGATTACAGAATGTATTCGGAGCCAAACAATCTGACTATGTCGATAAAGAGCGTATTGCGGTATCATTACCGTCCTACGATAAGATACGAAGTGGAGATGCAAAGGAGTTTTACAACCACCATGGGACAGCTGAAGATATTATTCAGAACGACTTCTTCGGAGCTGTTGTTGGAGCTGACCAGGTTTTATAAGCTGTGGATACAGCTGGAGGGTATATACCTTCACGGCTATTTCGGGGACAACCCTCCGCGCTACGGAATGGAGCCCGGACGGTTCACCAGGACGTTTGCCATATACGGCGAAGGAGCTTATTCCGACGACGAGATAGGCGACGCGATAGGCAATTACGTCGCTACGTTCGACGAGATATTGAAAGGTTACCTTTCGGGAGAATACAAAACGACGTCCGATATGGAAAGTCGGTATTTAAGTTACCTGAACAGCGGAGTTCGGTTGATTTAACTTTAATTTAAAGGGAGGTGAGATATATATGAACGCACAAAAATTCACGAAAAAATCGTTGGAAGCACTGCAAAGTGCCGAAAGCATTGCTATAGAAAATCAGAACATGCAGGTAATGCCCGAACACCTAACCTATGCGTTGGTGGATCAGGACGGAGGCTTGATCCCGTCGTTGATGAAAAAGGCGGGAATAGACGTGGACAAGCTGCTTGCCATGCTGGACGGAGCCATTCAAAAAATACCTGCGGTCAGCGGATCGGGAAGGGAGCCCGGGAAAATTTACATTTCGCCTTTGACGGATAAGATTTTGACGGGTGCGGAAAGACTTGCCGACAGCGCAAAGGACGAATACGTTTCCGTAGAACACATCATGATGTCGATTTTCGACCATGCTACGGAGGAGTTGAAGTCGATATTCCGCGCCTTGGGCATCACTAAGTCGGCTATCGAAAACGAGCTGAAAAAGGTCAAAACCGACCGAGTGACTTCGGACGAACCCGAAAACGCCTATGACGCATTGAACAAATACGGCTTCGATTTGGTGGAACGCGCAAAGCAGCAAAAACTCGATCCCGTTATCGGACGTGACCAAGAGATCAGGAACGTCGTCAGGATACTGTCCAGAAAGACGAAGAACAATCCTGTTTTGATAGGCGAACCCGGCGTCGGCAAGACGGCTGTGGTCGAGGGCTTGGCGCAGCGTATAGTGCGCGGCGACGTGCCCGAAGGATTAAAGGACAAGACCATATTCGCTTTGGATATGGGCGCTTTGATAGCCGGCGCTAAATTCAGGGGCGAATTCGAGGAGCGGCTAAAAGCCGTCCTTAGCGAGATCAAAAAGAGCGAAGGCAAGATCATACTGTTCATAGACGAGTTGCACACTATAGTCGGCGCAGGAAAGTCCGACGGTGCCATGGACGCAGGTAACTTGTTAAAGCCTATGTTGGCAAGGGGCGAGTTGCATTGTATCGGTGCTACGACCTTGGACGAATACAGGAAATATATCGAAAAGGACGCGGCTTTGGAAAGAAGGTTCCAACCCGTAACCGTAGACGAACCTACCGTCGAGGACACCATTTCGATACTGCGCGGACTGAAGGAAAGGTACGAAGTTTATCACGGAGTCAGGATCCACGATTCTGCGTTGATCGCGGCGGCGACTTTGTCGCACAGATACATTTCCGACAGATTTTTGCCCGACAAAGCTATCGACTTGGTGGACGAGGCTTCTGCGACGATCAGAACGGAGATCGATTCGATGCCCGGCGAAATGGACGATATCAGGCGCCGTATAATGCAGTTGGAGATCGAGGAAATGGCTTTGTCCAAAGAATCCGACAAGCTTTCCGCGGACAGGCTGGAAACCATTAGGAAAGAATTGGCTTCCGACAAGGAAAAGTTTAACGCGATGAAAGCCGAATGGCAACACGAAAAGGAAAGCATTCACGCTGTTTCCGATTTGAAAGCCGAGATAGAAAAGCTGAACGGCGAGATAGAAGCCGCGCAACGCAACGGCGATTACGCTTTGGCGGCGGAGCTGAAATACGGCAAACTGCCCGGATTGCAACAAAAACTTGCCGAGGCAGGCGCGGAATCGGGTAAAAAGTACACGTTACTTAGGGACACCGTTACGGAAGAGGAAATCGCCAAAGTCGTTTCCCGTTGGACGGGAATACCTCTGACGAAACTGATGCAGGGCGAACGCGAAAAGATCCTGAATTTGGGCGACATACTGCATAAGCGCGTGATCGGTCAGGACGAAGCCGTGACAAAGGTCACCGAAGCCATCATCCGTTCGCGTGCGGGCATATCCGATCCCAACAGGCCGATAGGCTCGTTCATGTTCCTGGGCCCCACGGGCGTAGGCAAGACGGAGCTTGCAAAGGCTTTGGCGGAAGCGTTGTTCGACGACGAACACAATATGGTCAGGATCGATATGACGGAGTATATGGAGAAGTTTTCCGTTTCCCGTCTGATAGGCGCGCCTCCGGGATACGTAGGCTACGACGAAGGCGGTCAGCTGACCGAAGCCGTTCGCAGAAAGCCTTATTCGGTAGTGCTGTTCGACGAGATAGAAAAGGCGCATCCGGACGTGTTCAATATACTGTTGCAGGTATTGGATGACGGCAGGATCACCGATTCGCAAGGCAGGACGGTCGATTTCAAAAACACCATAATCATTTTGACTTCGAACCTGGGTTCTCAATACCTGTTGGACGGCATTGATGAAAACGGCGAAATATCCGAAGAGGCGAAAGCCAACGTCGAAAAGCTGTTGAAGCAAAGTTTCCGTCCCGAATTTTTGAACAGGCTGGACGAGATCGTGTTCTATAAACCCTTGACCAAAAAAGACGTCGTACAAATTGTCGATCTGTTGGTAAAGGGTCTGGAAAAACGTCTGGAAGACAGGCAATTGCATTTGTCGATCACGCCGAAAGCCAAGGAATTGATAGCCGATCTGGGATACGATCCCATGTACGGCGCGCGTCCCTTGAAACGCTTTATGCAAAGCAAGGTGGAATCGCTGATCGCAAGGAAGATCTTGTCCGACGATCCCGGCGCAGGCGACACTATCGAAGTGGGCGTCGACAACGAAGGTTTCAAAGTCAGCGTCGTAAAGGCGGAATAAGTCGCGATCATTTAAAAAAGCCTGCGGAAAAACCGCAGGTTTTTTTATGCGCGGAAAAGTATTGGATCGCCGAAACATCGGCGTAAATCAATGAAAAAATTATCAAAAAGGCATCGGGAAGCCGATGCCTGAAATTTATTGAAAGCGGTTTGATAATTATTCGTTTAATTATTTTTTTGATATTGTTTTTGATATTGACGGTCGCCCTTATATATGATAATATATATTTAATTACTTACGTGTAGGAGCGGCTTATGTTTCGACTTTTCCGCAATCTGAAATCGATGGCATGGATGTTCGTTGTCATCATTTTACTTGTAACCGGACAAGCAATTGCGGAACTATATTTACCGGAAAAGATGTCTGAAATTATCGACGACGGCATCTATATCGATTACGAACCCCTTTACAAATACGAAGAAATGCAACGCCCGGATTCTTTGCCGGCGGTCGAATCCGACGCTACGTTAAAAGGCTACGACGAGGATACTATTCCCGTTTTCGAAATGGTGGACGGCTTCTCGACTTATGACCTCCGTCAGGCGATAGAGGAAGAAGAATCCCAAAACGGCGGCGGCGTATCGGTCGACTTTGTATTCAGGGATATTCCCGTAAAAGACTCAAAAGAGCTTTTCGACAACGTTTTGACCCCGTTTATGGAGGGTTTGGAAGTCTATCAAAGAAAGGCGTTCGAATGGCGCGACGAAAACATAGCGCAATCGGCATGGGAAGATTGGACTCCCGATTTCCGCGGCGAATATTTTTCCAACGAAGACAGAGAGGATATTTCGAATATCATAAACGTTTTGTTGGTGTTCGAATACGATAAATCCTCATTGGATTCCTCCTATAACCCCGATTCGATAAAGATCGACGAGGAAGACGAGCAGGCGGGCGATTCCAACAAAAAAAAGATAACCGTAAACGATTTGTTGAACCAGGATCCCAGGGACGAAGATTCCGACGCCATGGCTTCCGAATCCAACCGTACGATATTGACGGCTTGCGTCAGCAGGATGAAACATTCCGTTTACGGCAACTTGATGCCCATTCCGATAGACGAAAACGGTAACAGGATAGCTACCGACGAATTCGGTCAGCCGTTGGATCCCGCGAAACTGATTTACGTTTATTCCGATTCCGACGGCAACGAAGTGGCTTCCGCCGAAGAATCGTATACCGGTCGCCCCGATCCGATGCCCGATTACGAAGTCATAATCTGCAACAACGTATTGGCGTACGCTTATAAGTATGTAGGCGATAAATGGGTGGAAACTTCGCGCGGCATGACCGACGACGACGCCAGGGAAATGGCAAGGGAATATAACGCTGAAATTCTTGCCGACGCGTTGATTTATAACAACAAGCATTACGAAGATTTTACCGCGGAAGAAATAAAAACGATCGAGGACGGTATAGACGAAATCGTTTTGGGATATACCGAAGCCGACGATATGGTGTACCTCAGCAATTTGCTAAGCTACCAGGACAAACGCGCCTCGAAGATAATTAAAGAATTAGGAAATTATTATCAAATCGCCGAGGACGCCGGCGCTACAAGCTACCGCTACCCTATGAAAGAGGGCGGCACGTTCGTTACCGAATGGCGGCAATTTTGGGCGAAACTCGGGAATTACCTGACCTTGTCCGCAACGGGCACTTCCAGGGAGCGTTTCGAAGAGGAAATGGCTAACGACGAAGTAGCGCGCTACGGTTCGGCGGTAGTAGAATTCAAAACTTACAAAGACATGATGTTGCCGGACGGTCAGACCACACAAACGGACGACATGAACTTTATTTTGCGCCGCGGCGGTTTGATGTTGTTATTGACTTTGGGCGCTTGCGCGGCGGCGATACTTGCCGCGATGTTCTCCAGCCGTTTGGCAGCGAACTTCTCCGCAATCATCAGAAGTAAGGTGTTCGGCAAAGTCGAAACTTTCTCCCTGGGCGAATTCGACGAATTTTCGACGGCTTCGCTGATCACGCGCTCCACGAACGACGTCAACCAGATACAACAGGTTTTCCTGTTGATCCTCAGAACGGGGTTGATTGCTCCGATAACGCTGATAGGCGGCTTTATAATGTCGGCGGGAAAATCCTTCTATATGACCAGCGTATTGTTCTATGACATTCCTATCCTGGTCATAGCTTCCGTTGTGGCGGCAAAGGTCGTTTATCCGCTGTTCCAAGTCATTCAGAAGAAAGTCGACAGATTGACTTTGATAACGCGCGAAGGCTTGACCGGTATCCGCGTCGTTCGCGCGTTCAATAAGCAGGAATCCGAAAACAAGCGCTTTGGCGAAGTCAACGATTCGTTGACAAAGACCGCGATAGTCGTAAACCGTTGGTGCGCGGTGCTGGCGCCGTTGATCGCGGTGGTAATGAACTGTTCTATGGTCGGCGTCGTCTGGCGCGCCAGCCAACAGGTGGCGGGCGTAGTCGATTCCGGCGAGATAAACGTCGGCGACATGATGGCTGTCATTCAGTACATGACGCAAATTATGATGGCGTTGGTAATGCTTGCTACGGTGTTCGTCATGTTCCCCAGGGCGACGGCTTCGGCAAAGCGTATTTTGGAAGTTTTGGATACTACAAATAAGATTAAGGATCCCGAAACTCCGAATAGAAATTACACAGAGGTTGGGACAGTCAGATTCAATCACGTTTATTTTAAATTTGCTAAGGACGCCGAACATTACATATTGAACGACATAGATTTCGTTGCAGAAAAGGGCAAAGTTACGGCAATAGTCGGCGGTACAGGCTCGGGAAAATCGGCGATCATCAATCTGATACCGCACTTCTATGACGTGCAACAGGGCGAGATCCTGTTCGACGGCGTAAACGTAAAAGACTATGCTCAGGCGGAGCTGAGAGATAAATTGGGGTTTGTCCCGCAAAAATCGGTGTTGATGAGCGGCACCATTCGTTCCAACCTGATGTACGGCAAACCCGACGCTACGGACGAAGACTGTTGGGAAGCGCTGAGGATAGCGCAGGCGGACGCCTTTGTCAGGGAAAAGGACGGCGGCTTGGACGCCAAGGTGGAACAGGGCGGCGGCAACTTCTCCGGCGGTCAGCGTCAAAGGCTGGCAATAGCCAGGGCGATAATCAGAAAACCGGAATTGTTGGTATTCGACGATTCGTTCTCCGCATTGGACTTCAGAACGGATAAAAATCTGAGGGCGGCATTAAAAGAGATCACGCACGAATCGGCAACGATAATCGTTGCACAACGTATCGGTACGATCATGGACGCAGATAACATTCTGGTATTGGACGGCGGCAGGATCGTAGGTCAGGGCAGGCACGAAGAATTGATACATAATTGCCAGGTCTACCGCGATATAGCGCTTTCGCAAATGAGCGAGGAGGAACTCGGATTATGAACGGAAACGAAGTGAAGAGCTCTAATCTCGTAGAAAATCAACAGCAGGGACTGGATCTGGGACGTGCGCTGGGCGTCGGCGGACCCGAAATAAAGGAAGTCGACAAGGCGCAAAACTTCCGCGCAACCGTGGTCAGACTGATAAAGTATCTGAAACCGCAATATCCTATGCTGATCGCCATGATCCTGATAGCCGGTATCGGCGCGTGGTTTGCTATTTGGGTCCCGGATATCATGAAAAAAGTTACCGACGCTTTGGCGGACAGTATCGAATATTTTATCGATATCGGCAGACCTCCGGACGGCAACAACCAATTATATTCGTATATAGCGTCCATATTGTGGACTTGCGCGGCTTTGTACGTGTTGAACGCGCTGTTCCAATTTACTTCGGGACTTATCGCCGCTTCGATGTCGCAACGAGTCGTCAGACGTATGCGTAACGACGTCAAACATAAGCTGGACAAAGTGCCGCTGTCATATTTCGACGCCACGCCTACCGGCGACGTCATAGCGCGCTTTACGATCGATATCGAAATGATTTCGACGACGTTGCAAGACAGCATAAACCAGATTATAACGGGCGTTACCACGGTAATAGGCGTGTTTGTCATGATGGTCAGGATCGATTGGCTGCTGTCGATAATTGCTTTGGTCAGTCTGCCGTTATTGATACTCGTTTCCGCGATCATTGTCAAAAAATCGCAGAAAGAGTTTGCCAAACAGCAGGAACGAATAGGTATATTGAACGGGCACATAGAGGAAATGTATACCGCTCATAATATAGTGAAGCTGTATAACCACGAAGAGGAAAGCATCAAAACTTACGAAAAAATCAATAAGGATCTGAAGCGCGCTACCAGGACTTCGCAGTTTTTGGCAAGCATAATTTTACCCAGTATCAAGTTTATCGACAACTTGGTATACGTCGGGATCTGCGTAGGCGGCGGCTTAAGAGCGGGCAGCGGCATAGTCACGATAGGCGACATTCAGGCGTTGCTTTCCTATACCCGCCAGTTTGCGCAACCTATCGAAAACATATCTAATATCGCAAACACCATTCAATCGGCGATAGCCGCCGCGGAAAGGGTGTTCCAAGTCTTCGATTTGGAGGAGATGACTGCGGAGGGCAACAGGACGATTTCTGTTTCCGAATGCCAAGGCACGGTGGATATCGAACATGTGGCGTTCTCTTATGAAAAGGATAAGCCGTTGATCACCGATCTGTCGTTGCACGTCAATGCCGGCGAGTCGATAGCCATAGTCGGACCTACGGGTGCCGGAAAGACGACTTTGGTGAATTTGCTGATGCGATTCTATGACATCGATAAGGGCAAGATTTCGATAGAC
>DVNF01000109.1 GCA_018714575.1 Candidatus Stercoripulliclostridium merdigallinarum | reverse complement strand
GGATAATACTACCGCCGCTTTTATGGGAGCTCTGGGCTTGGCAATAGGTATGTCGATCCAAAACTTCCCCGAAGGCGCGGCGATCGCTTTGCCCATGCAAAACGTTACGGGCAGTAAATGGAAATCGTTTTTGCTGGGCGCAGGTACCGGCGTCGTAGAGCCTATTTTCGCTGTGATAGGTTACTTTTTAGCTTCGTCGTTGACTGTTGCTCAGCCTTGGTTCTTGGCTTTTGCGGCAGGCTTGATGATCTTTGTCGTAGCCGAAGATCTGATCCCCGACGCGCATATTGAGGAAAATTCACACCTTGGTACTTGGGGCGTTATGTTGGGATTTGCGCTGATGATGGTGCTGGAGGTTGCGTTAGGATAGTATGATTTTTACGGGGGCTAATTGGTATTTCGGATTGATTCAGGCGTTATTACTGATCACGGAAATCGTCTTTGGGTTGACCGTTGCTAAATCGCGCCCCGTTTTGCGAAAAATCCTGCTGGTAGCGGTGGCTGTTTGGTTCCTGGGCAGGAAAATCGGCGAGATAATCGCTAATAATGAGGTACCGTTCGACTTTTCCGCAGTAGCGTATTTCCTTGTGTCGTTCGTCGTGTTGGTGCCCACCCGTCAGACTTTCTTTTTAGGTTCGTTTTGCGGATTTATCGCCGGCAGTTTGTATACTCTTTCCATGATCGTAGTTCCCGAAGTGCATTTTTCCAGAGCCGGCGATTATACCGTCGTCAACGCTATGTTTAACCATAACATGCTGTTGTTTATTTCTTTTTTAATGTCGGCGGAAAAAAAGTTTTCTCTAAGGGACGTGCATTGGATACCGATGTATATTATCATCTATTTTATGTACGCCTTGTTGGTGAAAGACAATTTCAATATTACCAACGTTACGACTACTTTTCAGATTTTGGACGGCAGTATCATAAATATCGTTTTTCCCGATTTTATTCCCGGAATTGCTTACTATATATTCTATTATGTATTCGCAATCTCCTTGTTGTCGGGCTTCGTTACAGCCGTTTACTGTATAAATAAGTATTTACACAGACCCGAACCCTTCGAAGTACGCTTAAGGCAATACAACGGTATCTTCGATTTCGGATATAATTTTTACGACAATAGGGCGGTTCTGCCCGTAAGGTGAATTTATGAGTCCATCAAATACCCGATCCGTAAGCGAACGCCGGTCGGCAAATTCGGATAAGGAAAGGCTGGGCACCGCGCCGTTAGGGCGGTTGCTGTTCCGTCTTGCAGTGCCTACCGTAACGGCGCAGATAATCAATATGCTGTATAACATAGTCGACCGTATCTACGTCGGGCACATTCCCGGTGATGGCAGGGCGGCTTTGACGGGGCTTGGCGTATGTTTGCCGTTGATAATGTTGGTTTCTGCTTTTTCCGCGTTCGCGGCTTCCGGCGGCGCGCCCAGGGCGTCCATTCAGATGGGCAGAGGTAATAACGAGGCTGCCGAAAGGATACTCGGTAACTCCTTTATGCTGCAAATAGTTATCTCGGTTACGTTGACGGCGATCCTGTTGATTTTTAACGAACCTCTGTTGATGATGTTCGGCGCGTCCGATATGACGATAACGTATGCCGCCGATTATATGGAAATTTACGCCATCGGAACGATTTTCGTCCAGCTGACCTTGGGTATGAACGCGTTTATAACCGCGCAGGGCTTTACGCGATACAGCATGACTTCGGTAATTATCGGTGCAGTCGCTAATATCGGCTTGGATCCGTTATTCATATATGCCTTCGACTTAGGCGTCCGGGGCGCAGCAGTCGCCACGATAATTTCACAGGCGCTGTCAGCTGCCTGGGTAATGGCGTTTTTCCTGTTGAAAAAGGGATATTGGCGTTTAAGACCTAAATTCTTCCTTTTGAAGTTTTCCGTCGTCTTACCGATACTGACTTTGGGGCTTGCCACCTTTGTAATGCAATCCAGCGAATCTATAATCTTGATTTGTTTTCAATCTTCGTTGCAAAAATACGGCGGCGACATAGCCGTCGGCGCGATGACGATATGTTCTTCCGTAATGCAGTTTGCTTTGTTGCCTTTGAACGGACTCGGACAGGGCGCGCAACCTATAATCAGCTATAATTACGGCGCCGGAAACATCGATAGAGTTAAAAAAGCCTTCTTTTTATTACTGCTGACTTCGCTGTCGTATTCTGTAACGCTATGGATATTGGCGATGGCGATCCCCGATAAATTCGTCGCGATGTTCAATTCGGAGCCGGAGCTGATAAACTATGCGGCGCCTGTGGTCAGGGTCTATTTGGGAGCGATGTTTTTGTTCGGGATCCAAATGGCATGTCAGATGACGTTTACTTCGATAGGTTCGGCGGCGCAATCGATAACGGTGGCGGTTGCAAGAAAATTCGTGTTGTTATTGCCTTTGATATATATAATGCCGCTGATCTACACCGACGACAAGGCGTTGGCGGTTTTCATGGCAGAGCCTGTCGCTGACGCGATAGCCGTAACCTTTACCGCCATCCTGTTCATTATTTATTACAGGAAAAAATTTGTCGGCGGCAAAACAGCAAAGACTCCGATAGCTTCCGATACCGCTTCCGATACCGTTTCCGAGGGGGCAGAGCTTTCCGCAACGGTCGGTACGCTTGGCAAAGCCGAGCCGAACGCCGATGCCGCGCCTCAACCGCGAACCGACGTACGGCAGGTTGATGCCGCTGAAAAGGAAAATTCGAACGACGAATACGAAAGCCGATAGACGACCTTTTTCCCTTGCAAGAAACGACTTACCGTGCGATTGGCGAAAATTTTCGGCAACTATAATTTTAATTCAGCTTAATTATCGGTTAAAACCATTATTATTTAATAATAAAATCGATATTTCTTTCATTTTTTGTTTAGCCGAACAGGCGAAATACTTTATTTTTTCGATATTGAAATGTCCGAATTTCGGTACAATTAAATTTTCGTTTTCCCTAAGCCTTGACTTTCGATTACGGCGATGATATATTAAAAATGCGAACAAATGTTCGTAAATTTACAACCTTAAAACAGGGGGAGAACGGATGCTTTCCGCAAAAATGGCTAAAATTATTCTTACAGTATATCCCGATTTAAAAGAGCTGAAGCGGAAGTATGCCGCAAAGATGAAAAAGCTGAGAAGCTTTGATTATAACGCTTTGGGGCACGACGCGGAAAGCGTTTTCGGCGATTATATCGTCACGGCAGTGACTTTTGACGCGTTAAAGCGCTTTCATACGACCGTGAACGCGGCTTTGGATTTATTGACGGAGCAGGAAAAGTCCGTGATAAAAGCCGAATTTTTTGACGGTTTGGAAAGGGAAAACATGATTAAACTATTGAACGTAAATAAAAGCGGTTTGAAATATTTACGTACTAAAGCATTGAAAAAAGTACAGGTTTACGTCGAAATGTTGGGATTTACAGAGGACGATATTTTGGAATATTTTAACGAAGATCCGTACTTTATCGAAGCCGCGGAGGAAATCGAAGCGCGGTATGAGGTGGCGAAGCGGTTTTTAAAGTCGTAAACCGAAAATCAATTAAAAGCACAGGAAAGGGCGTAAAGCCCTTTTTTTACGGGCGGGAGGCAAGTTAAAGACAAGATGAAGAGGAGCGACAAAAACAGACAGCGCGTTATCGAGGGTCTGAGGAAGCGCGCGGAGGGGTTGGAAGCCGAGGAACGCGTAATCGAATATGTGCTGGACGAGGAGGGCAACAGGCGCGCCGTTAAGGAAAAAACTCAAATCAAATATTATCCGCCCGACGTATCCGCGGCGAAAGCTTGT
>DVNF01000108.1 GCA_018714575.1 Candidatus Stercoripulliclostridium merdigallinarum | reverse complement strand
GAGTTACAACGCTGAAAAACGCCGCCAGAGAACCCGAAATTGTCGCGTTACAGCAAATGATAAATTCAATGGGCGGCAACGTCTCCGGCGCCGGTACGCCTATAATCAGAATCGAAGGCATAGAAAAATTCAACGGTGCAGAAACTACGGTGGATTTTGACAGAATAGTCGCAGGTACATACATGACGGCGGTCGCATTGTGCGGCGGCGACGTCGTGTTCAAGGGCGCGGACGGCAATCAGCTGACGGCGTTGATTTCAAAATTAAAGGCGTCGGGCGCGGAAATTAAGTGTACGGATAACACTATAGAAATTTCGGCGGACGGCAATCCGATCGCGGTGGGATCTGTGGAAACGGGGGCGTATCCCGGCTTCCCGACAGATTTGCAGGCGCCATTCGGCGCGCTGGCGGCAGGCTCCGTCGGCAGTACCGTGATAATAGAAAATATCTTCGAAACACGATTTAAATACCTTGCGGAGTTGACAAAAATGGGCGCTTCGGTTAAAGTAAAAGACAGAGTGGCAGTGCTGAACGGCAAACGCCTGTCCGGCGCCGAAGTCAAAGCCATGGACCTGCGCGGCGGAGCCGCTTTGATGGTCGCAGGTTTAAAAGCTTCGGGAGTTACCGTCATAGAAAACGCTCGCCATATACAACGGGGCTACGAGGCTCCGGAGGAGGTTTTTAGCGCCCTTGGCGCCAATATCGTAAAGGTATAGTGAAAAGTAAACTCATTCCCGTCGTTATAGGCGCGGTGATCATCATAGCTATCGCCGTCTTCGGAAACATTTGCAGGATAAAGGACGTAGATATAGTCTTTTCAGAGGATACTCCTACCGCAACCGCCGAAGAAATTTACTCCGTTTTGGGTATAGAAACGGGGACTTCCATATTGTCGGTCAACGAAACCGACTTTCGCACGCGCATACAAAACGCTTATCCCGACAGAACGGTGGAGTTGGTGGACGTAGTCAGGAGCTTTCCAGACAAAATGACGATCTATATCGACTATAACCCCGCCGTTCTGGCAGTTCGGCTGTCGGGTAATAACGGATACGTTCTGACCGATACCGAATTTCAATCGACGGTCAGGGTGGCGGAAACCGGTTTAGATAAAAATAAAACTATAGTGGTAAAGGGTATAGCCGTGACGAACACGTTTAATTCGGACGCGTTCCGCGAACTGTACGAATTGCTGTCCGCGTTAAAATCGGCAGGGGCGGACTATGAAAAACTTGTCGCGATGTTTTCGGAAATCAACGTCGGAACGGACCGATACTCGTTTACGGCAAGAGGCGTTTCCGATATGACTTTTTCCGTTCCGAAGTCGGATAGAGTCAATGCGGGAAAGTACTTTTCCGAATACGTAAACGCATTCGTTTCGCGCTGAAGCGTATAATTCGGGAATTTAGTCGAAATATTTGGATTCGGCGCCTATAGGCGCCGTTTTTATTGAATTTAAGCGAAATTAAAAATTTTTTATTATGAAAAGTCGTTTAATTTATAATAATCGCCGGAAAAGTAAAATTACCGTTGACAATCAAAGGTTTGTACTATATAATAAAGTTAATATTTACGCGTTGTACGCGTGAGCGCGAGGAGCTTCCATCGATGGGAAACAAGAAAACGGCGGTTTTGGATATTCAATCGGATACGATCACGCTGGTAATGCAGGACAAGAAGTTTTCGGACAGTTTTTCTTTTCATGATTCCAGATCTTATTCCGGTTTCCAAAACGGCGAGTTTTTGAATAAGGACGAATTGATCGGCGCCGTCAGATCGTTGATAGACCGTTGCAGGAAGACGACTTTTTCCGATCCGGAAGAGATCATGGTAGGCGTTCCCGCCGAGTTTACTCTGGCGACCGTTGCCGAAAAAGAAGTCGATTTTTCCCTGCCGAGGAAGGTTACCGAAAAGGACGTTGACGACCTTATTTCCGAACCTCCCGCCTCTAACGCGGAATACACGGTGATTTCTGCCGCTCCGGTGTGGTTTATCCCCGATTCGGGCATGGCGGAAATAACTCCTTACGGAATTACTACAACGAAACTGAAATGTATGATGAGTTACGTTTACTGCGTCAACTCGTTCATAGCGTTGTTCGATAAGATTTCCGAATACGCGGGCGTCAGGTTCGAATATATGTCCGATATGCTGTCCGAAGTCATGTACGTTGTGCCGGAACACATGCGCGACGCGGGCGCTTTGGTGGTGGACGCGGGATACATATCTACCGGGATAGCTTATGCTTACGGCGACGGCATTTTGGGATTGAAATCTTTTTCGATGGGCAAAGGACATATTGCGGCGGAACTGACCATGCAGGCGGGAATTCCGTACGATATAGCTTTGAAATTGGTGGATAAGCTGAATTTTAATCTGCATCCCGTAGGCGGAGAAAAATATTTCGTGACCGCTGACGACGGCGCCAACAAGGAATACGACATTTCAAAGATCAACGAAATGGCTGTCGCAAAGGTAGAGGACATAGCGCGCAGTATTGTTACGGCGGCTGCCGCGTTCCCGTTTGCGTTGCCGGACGACGCAAAGATAATTTTGACGGGATCCTGCTTTGAAAACATGCCCGGCGCAAAGGAAATAATCGAACGCGTTACAGGTCGCGAGGTAGAAAAGGCGGTACCGGATATCGTACCGTTCAACAGACCCGGTTACGCGGCGCTTGCGGGCTTGATCAACGCTCAACGCAAAAAAATTACCAGGCGCGAAGGCGCTATGGGGTTTATAAATACTATTAAAGACAAACTCTTAAGGAGGCTTGGAAAATGAGTGATACATACTCGTTCGAGGAAGGCTTAGGACTGCAACCTATGGCGCAAAGCGGCGGTTTCGGTA
>DVNF01000107.1 GCA_018714575.1 Candidatus Stercoripulliclostridium merdigallinarum | reverse complement strand
TCAAAGGCATACTTGCCAAAAAGAAAGCCGCAAAGGAAGGAATTTCCGTCGAAGCGCAAGAGGGCGCCGATAACAAAGCTACCGATGAATCCGTCGCCGAAGCCGCCGAAGAAAGCGTTACCGAAAACGTTACCGAAAACGTTACGGCAACAAAGGACGGCGCGGATAAGGAGTAAAAGGTTTTTAATGTTCCGACCGGGGCGACCGGTCGGAACGAACTTATATCAAATAATTTTCTTTTCAGAGGATAACAAACAATGAACATGGAGAAAAATTTCGAGCCGCAAAGTTTCGAAACCTCTATTTATGAAGAATGGGAGAAGAACGGATATTTTACTCCCAAAGTCGATTATTCGAAACCGCCTTTTTCAATCGTGATACCGCCTCCGAACATTACGGGGCAGTTACACATGGGTCATGCGTTGAACAACACTATCCAGGACATTATCGTTAGGCACAAGCGTATGCAAGGATACTCGACGTTATGGCTGCCGGGAACCGACCACGCAAGTATAGCCACCGAGGTCAAAATCGTCGATAAACTTCGCGAAGAAGGTTTGGAAAAAGAGGACATCGGCAGGGAAGAGTTTCTGAAGCGCGCTTACGATTGGAAAGCCAAATACGGCGGCAGGATCGTACATCAGCTAAGGCGTTTAGGCTGTTCGCTGGATTGGTCCAGGGAAGCGTTTACGATGGACGAACGCTGCTCCAAGGCCGTGCGCGAAGTATTCGTAAACTTATACAGGAAGGGTTTAATTTACCGCGGCAGCAGGATCATAAATTGGTGCCCGCATTGCCATACGGCTTTGTCCGACGCCGAAGTCGAATACGAACCGCAACAATCGAACCTATGGCATATCCGCTATCCTTACGCGGACGGATCGGGATATTTGGTTATTGCGACGACCAGACCCGAAACGCTGTTGGGCGATACCGCGGTAGCCGTCAATCCGAAAGACGAACGCTATAAGGACAAGGTCGGCAAAATGTTGAAATTGCCGTTGACGGACAGGGAAATTCCGATCATTGCGGACGATTACGTCGAATTGGATTTCGGAACGGGCTGCGTTAAAATCACTCCCGCGCACGATCCCAACGACTTTGAAGTAGGGCTTAGGCATAATCTTCCCGTCATTCGCATAATGGACGACGGCGGAGTTATCAACGAAAACGGCTACGCATATAAAGGGCTGGACCGCGACGAAGCCAGAAAGCGCATGGTACGCGACCTGGAAGAGCAAGGCTTGATGGAAAAGATCGAACCTTACGAACACAACGTCGGAGTATGCTACCGTTGCCACAGCACCGTCGAACCCATCGTCAGCAAGCAATGGTTTGTGAAAATGGGGCCGCTTGCAAAGCCGGCTATAAAGGTTGTTAAAAACAAAAAGATCTCCTTTATCCCCGAACGCTTTGAAAAGATATATTTCAATTGGATGGACAACATCCGCGATTGGTGTATTTCCAGACAGCTGTGGTGGGGTCACCAAATTCCCGCGTGGTATTGCGCGGACTGCGGCGAAGTCATCGTAGACAAGACCGATCCCACGGTCTGCCCGAAGTGCGGCAGCCACAACCTGAAGCGTGACGAAGACGTGTTGGATACCTGGTTCTCGTCGGCTTTGTGGCCGTTCTCTACCTTGGGATACCCGGACGAAACGGAAGACCTGAAATACTTCTATCCCACGAACTTGTTGGTCACCGCTTACGACATCATCTTCTTCTGGGTCGCCAGAATGATCTTCAGCGGATTGGAACATATGGGCGAAATACCCTTTCCCGAAGTGCTGATCCACGGTATCGTTCGTGACGCCGAGGGCAGAAAGATGTCCAAATCCCTGGGTAACGGCATCGACCCCATAATGCTGATCGACAAATACGGAGCCGACGCATTGCGCTTCAGTTTGACTACCGGCGTAGCTCCCGGATCGGATATCCGCTTCAGCGAAGACAAAATGGAGCCCAGCAGGAACTTCCTGAACAAACTGTGGAATGCTTCCAGGTTCGTTTTGATGAACGCCGAGGGTATAAATCTGCCTGAAATGGGTAGCTTTAACTACACTTCCGCCGACAAGTGGATACTGTACAAACTCAACCAAACGGTAAAAGAAGTCAACGGCTATCTGAAAAAATACGAACTCGGCATGGCTAACGCGAAGCTGTACGATTTTATCTGGAGCGATTTTTGCGATTGGTATATCGAGTTGACAAAGCCCGCGCTGTACGGAGATTCTTCGGCGGAAAAAGCCAGGACTTTGTCGGTATTGACTTACGTTTTGAAACAGATACTGAAGTTGATGCACCCCTTTACTCCGTTTATTACCGAAAAGATCTGGCGCGAGTGCGGCGAACAAAGCACTATCATGTTGGAGCCTTACCCCGCTTATAGCAAGAAATTCGTTTTCACGG
This sequence comes from Candidatus Stercoripulliclostridium merdigallinarum, assembly GCA_018714575.1. Lineage (GTDB taxonomy): Bacteria > Bacillota > Clostridia > Christensenellales > DTU072 > Stercoripulliclostridium_A > Stercoripulliclostridium_A merdigallinarum. Next base: position 5,822 of record DVNF01000107.1, on the reverse strand, counting down.
CGGAGTACAGAAGGTTCGAGAAGGTAAAAGACGTCATTCGCGCAGTCAGAAACGTGCGTGCCGAAATGGGCGTTCAACCGTCGAAAAAGATCCATATTTGCGTATCCGGCGAAGCCGAAAGCTATTTAAAGCGAAACGAAACATACGTCAAAAAGCTTGCCGGCGTAGATCAGATCACTTACATCAAATCCAAGGAAGAAATTCCCGGAAAATTCGTTTCGATCGCCATGTTTGACGGCGAGATCTTTATTCCCTTAGGCGACCTGGTCGATTTCCAAAAGGAAACCGAACGCTTGAACAAGGAACTGAAATCGGTAGACAACGAAATTCGCCGCAGCGAAGGCATGTTGGCTAACCCCGGATTCGTAGCCAAAGCTCCCGAAGCTTTGGTAGAATCGGAGCGCAAAAAGTTGGAAGAAAACAAAGTTAAGCGCGCAAAGCTGTTGCAACGGATCGAAGATTTGAAGTAGGATTTAAAGTAGGATTTGAAGTAGTCCGAATTCGACAAAAAATTTCAAAATCACCTCTTATCGAAATGTTAATATCGGTAGAGGTGATTTTTTATGGCTAGAGTCATTGCCGTCGTGTCCGGCAAAGGCGGCGTGGGAAAGACAACGGTTACGGCAAACCTCGGAATAGTCTTGGGGGCAACGGGATACAAAGTAACCTTGATCGACGCGGACGTCGGTTTGAATAATTTAGACATTGCATTAGGCTTGGAAGACAGGGTCGTTTACGATATTTTCGACGTCATAGCGGGCAGGGTGTTGCCTGAAGAAGCTTTGATAAAGTCCGAAGAATATCCCGGAATAGGCTTGTTACCGTCCGTAAAAGGCAGCGACGGAATAAAGGCGGCGGCATTCCAAGCGATAACGGAAATTTACGCAAAGGACGCGGATTATGTATTGATCGACGCGCCGGCAGGCGTGGAAGCCGGTTTTCATCGCGCCGTGTCCGCCGCAAAGGAAGTTATCATAGTTACTACTCCGAACCTCAGCGCGGTAAAGGATGCAGACAGGACCTTGGAAACCTTGTCGGTATACGACGCGGAAGTTTGCGGTCTGGTAGTCAACCGGGTCATTCCCGAGCGCGTGCAAAGGGGCGAAGCCGTTTCGGGCGAGAGGATAGCGGAGCTGATGCGGTTAAAATTATTGGGTGAATTGCCTGAATCCGATGAAATTTCGATAAATTCTTTGTTCTCGGCACACAGTCAATCGGGACAGGCTTATTTTCGGCTGGCAGAGGCGGTAGTAAGCGGCAAAGAAGCATACAGGGTGGGAGAACGCAAAAGAGGGTTCAGTTTGTTCGGCAGGAGGCGTAGATGAAATATACCGATCCCGAAAAGAGAATGGCAGACGCGTTAAACCGTTCGGAACGGTTGCCGGAAGGCTTTGGCAAAGCGTTGTTAAACGACATTGACAGAGTCTTGGGAGGCTGGTTCGAATACGGCGCAGGCGATTTGCAGCTAAAAATCACGCCAAACGGCAAAAGTTATTTTATCGAAATCAACGTAAACGGCGCGCGACTTAAAAGCCTAAAGCTTCTTTGACGGTGTCAGTGATCGGTCGGTTTTTCATTAGGTATAAAAATTCGGATTCCGACAGTTTACCTATATATCGCATATCGTCGTCCACGATTATAAAAGTGTGCAGGCTGTCACGGCTTAATCTTTTTAACAGCGTTTTCAGCTTAAGCCCCCAATGCACGGTAACCGTTTTGTTTTCCAAAGGCGCGTCTTTGATCTTGTTTTCAGAAATCGTTTCGTATATATGCCTGTAACGTTCCTTTTCTGTGCCGCCGGTCGCTCCCAAATACAACGGTACAGCCATTATTGCAGGCATCAGATTCAAACTGTAAAACGCCGAAACGACGAACAGCGCGACCAACGTAAAAGACGCCATAATTCCTAAGATTTTTAGCGTTTTCAAAGCGCGCAGTTTGTTTTTCGAAGCCGCCAATATCATTCTGGCGCCGTCCAAAGGATAAAACGGCAACACGTTGAAAACGCCTATGGCAAAGCTTAAATCGAATATGACCTTGGTATAAGGATACAGTACGGGGAACCGCCACCATAACGCCCACAATACCAGGCATATCACGGCATTCGACAGCGGACCTGCCGCCGCTATCATAAAAGCGTCCTTTTCAGGCAGTCGCTCTTCGCCGGAGATTACCGCGCCATAGGGCATCAGAGTAATTTTGTTTAAAACGTATCCGCGCTCGTATGCGGCTATCGCATGAGCGAACTCGTGCACCAAAACAACGGCTAATCCCGCGCCAAGGACTATGAAATTCCCCGTAAAGCATAATACGGCTGCCGCCGCCCAAAAGGCAGGATGGATCCTGATCGACATTCCCACACTAATTATTATTCCGGACAGGGCACCGATATGACTTTCGGAGAAAAATTACGTTACGTTATCACGGATAAAGCTTATTAAAACGGACGAAAGATCTTTTTATTTTTTTTATTTAAAAATGTTTATTGAAATTTAGTTATCTTTATATTATAATTAAAATAATTCATAACGAATAACGAAAAAAACGACTAATCGGCTGTAAGGGGCGCCAAGGAGGAAGCATGAAAGAAAAAAGAATGCACATCAAATACCGTTTGCACGGTAAAATATACGAAGACGATCTGTATCAAAACGAACACTACGTGATAGAAGAAACCGCCGATAACGACGGCATAAAAACAGTCATTACTCCGAAGGAAAAATTGGAACTGCTCTCCTTTTCGCTGACCTACAACAGAAAGTGCGTCAACGAGGAAAGATTTTACGCTAACGGCTATCAATCCTGGACGACTTCCGCCGAATACACTGCCGACGACAAGCAAAAAGGGCTACCCGCTATTGTAAAAGCGATCCCTATGGGAAAAAAGCTTGCCGCTATCGCAGGCGATTATAACTTTACCGATTATTCCGGAAAGCGCGGTAACTTCCATTCGTTCAGCTATTGCTATTTCAGATTGGAAGAAGACGTGGAATTGTACGGATCGTTGAACGAAAGCAATGCATTCACCGTATTTTACGTGGGAATGGACGAAGGAAAATTCGTGATTGCCAAAGACGTCGAGGGCGCAGAAGTTCCTGCGGGCAGCAGCTTCGAATTGCTGAAAGTGGTGCGCATAAAAGGCACTTACGACGAAGTATTCGACGAATACTTCCGCCGCTTGGGGATCGCAAAGCCCAGAATAGATCATATGGCAGGGTATACCAGCTGGTATAACTACTTCCAAAAGATAGACGAAAAGATTATCCTGCGCGACCTTGAAGGCATTTCCAAGGTAAGCGATTCGGTAAATATTTTCCAAATAGACGACGGCTACGAAACTTTTGTAGGCGATTGGCTGGATCCGTCGGAAAAGTTTCCGCGCGGTATGAAATTTATTGCCGACGCCATTCACGAAAAAGGCTTTTTGGCAGGGATATGGTTGGCTCCGTTCAACGTCCAACGCGTTTCGCGCACGGCGAACGAGCATCCCGATTGGCTGATAAAGAACGCCGCGGGCAAACCGATTTTAGGTTGCGCCGGTTGGGGCGGAGCTTACACGTTGGATATTTATAACGAGGAAGTCAGGGAACATATCCGCAATTTCTTTAACGTGATATTGAACGAATGGGGATACGATATGGTCAAACTCGACTTTTTGTATTCGCAATGTATGTTCCCCAGAAAGGGACTTACGCGCGGAAAGATCATGGCGGACGCTATGGAGTTTTTGCGCGAATGCGTAGGGGACAAACTGTTGTTGGGTTGCGGAGTGCCTTTGGGTTCGGCATTCGGCGTGGTCGACGCGTGCAGGATCAGTTGCGACGTTTCGTTACGTTTCAAAGACAGATTCTATCACCGTATGAATATCAATAACGAAATCCCGTCGGCAAAGAACGCTATGACCTCGACGATATTCAGGCGCCATCTGGACGGCAGAGCCTTCTGTAACGATCCCGACGTGTTCTTTGTCAGAGATTACAATTTGAGCTATAACAAGGAGCAGAAGAAGTTGCTGGCGAAGATAAATCACCTGTTCGGGAACGTGTTGTTCGTTTCCGACGACGTGGGAACGTTTAACGAGGAGCAGCTGAAACTGTTGGTAGAAACCTTTGAAAAATCCAATGCCATGATAATTTCCGCCGAACGCTCCGACAAAAACTACTTCACCGTAAAGTATTTGGAAAACGGCGAGAAAAAGACTTTGAATTTCTCCCTGTAGTTTGTCAGGAACAATGCGTTTCCGCGACATAGGGAAATCTTTAACGTTTATATCGATACTGTCGGTTATTGCCGCGGCGCTTTGCTTCGCCGCGGTATTTTGTTGTTTTATAATTCCGACAGACGCGACGGCTGCCGCCGACGGCTATTATACGTTTACATATCCCGAAGGTTTCGATATCTCTACAATGCCGAATTACGACGAACGCCCCATCCAACCGGGAGTCGATTTTAAAATTGTTACGACATCCGGTTCCGAAATAAATTACGACGGCGTTACGTTCGAATACGCGACGGCGACGGAGGGCGTTTTAGGCGAAAAGGTTAACGGACTGCCCACAGACGCCGGCGAATACGTTTTGTATATCGGTATTCCTGCCGCAAACGGAGTAGGCGCGGCGGAGCTTACGGTAAACTATGAAATAAAACGCGGATACGACTTCCCGGGGCTAGGCATAGACTTCGAATTGCACGGCAGTTACGGCGAAACGTTAGGCGAGATCTGGGATAGGGCGAATATCCCGGAATACGATACGGGCTACCTGTCGATAGACCAAGTAGCGAACCCGGAATCCACCGTTTATGCCGCAGGCGAGCGGTTTATCAGGTTGCTTTTCAATCACTCCGATCCGAATTATTATACTTTGAATTTTACCTGTAAGCTGATAATCGATAAAATCTATTACGATATGAGCGGCGTCAGCTTCGACGACGTGGAATTCACATACGACGGCGAACCCAAATCGATAGCCGTGTCCGGAACATTACCTCCGGGACTGACGGTTGAATACGTCGGTAACGACGTTTCCGCCGAAGGCACTCATACCGTGACCGCGATATTTATTGCCGACGCAAATCACGTTACGCCGGAACCGATGACTGCAACGATAACGATAGTTAAGGAACCCGTAACCGCGCTTTCGGGAGGCGAGATAGCCGCAATTACGATAGGTTCGGTTTTGGGAGCTTTGGCGATCGTTTACTGTGCGATCGGTATAGCTGTATATAAAAAGAAGGTAAAAAACGACAAAATTTTAAAACTGTATCCGTTTATAAAAGGCAAAAACGTTACCGATATAAGTGGCGACGCGGCAAACGACGGCGCGGCGGTAACGGATATGTCGGACGATAAGGGCGTTTCGGAAACGGAAAGCCATTCGTCGGGAACTAACGAAGATACGGCGGCAAGGCGCGGCGAATGACAAACTGTTGCGTCTATAACGTCAGCAATAAGTCAGTAATAAAATAAAAGAAAAAAACGGTGTTTTTTCATAACGAAATACCGTTTTTTGTTTGGAATTTCCGCTGTCGTTTTCGCTCAAAATTTAGGTATTTACAATCAGGCACAAGATATGTTATAATAACTTTGCCGAAATGTGGGGCTAAGCGTGTGGAACCCTAACAACCAAAAGGGCTTACGCGTTCAGCTCATAATGTCAAGCCCCCCGGACGTAGTCCGACGCTAGGGGAAGACAAAAGGGAGCGATAGTTCGCCCACCTGCACATAAGCGGGTTTGTTATTACTTAGTCCCACGGATCGGTCGCACAGGTGGTGCGGGGAACGTCTCAGGGGGCGGAGTAGGGATGTCACAGGGGCGGAGGAA
>DVNF01000106.1 GCA_018714575.1 Candidatus Stercoripulliclostridium merdigallinarum | reverse complement strand
CATTCGGCGGGGTTACCCGGACCGTTAGACAGCATTATGCCGTCGGGGTCGATGTCCTTTATCCTCTGTACCGGAGTGTCCGACGGCACGCTGATAACTCGGCAGTTATGAGCCAACAGCGTGCGGATAATGTTCTTTTTCGCGCCGTAGTCGTATAAAGCTACGGTAAATTTAGCGGTTTCCGGCTCGTAAATTTCTTCGGTTTTGGAAGAAACCGAAGAAACGGCATTCTGTATTTTAAAGGAGCGGAGCTTTCCGAAATCCACCTTTTCGGGGTCGGAAACTATAGCCGCGTTCATTACGCCTGCCGAACGTATAGCCGCCGTCAAAGCTCTGGTATCCACTCCGTATAATCCGATGACGCCCTTTTCCTTCATAAAAGCGTCCAAATCTATGTCCTTTCGGAAGTTGGATGGGGTCAGGCAATAGTTCCCTACCACATAGCCTGCGGCGGCAACGCCGTCCGATTCCATGTCGTCGTACATTATGCCGTAATTCCCTATCTCCGGGAAAGTATGCATTATGATCTGCCCGTAGTATGAAGGATCGGTCAACGTTTCGGTATAGCCTACCATGCCGGTAGTGAATACCAATTCGCCCGTGGCGTCGCCCTCTGCCCCGAAAGCCTTTCCTTTATATACGTTTCCGTTTTCCAGAACCAGGTATTTATCCATAACCTCTCCTTTAATTTATCTGTCGCAGACCTTTTTCTTTTTAGCTATCCTTGCCTCCGCCCACAGCTTACTTAGCCCGTAATTCTCTGTTCCGTGCGCGGTTCGGCAGCCCGATTTATTTTTTGCCGCCCATCAAGGTCACCATGACCGCCTTTTGCGCGTGCAACCTGTTTTCCGCCTCGGCAAAGATCTCGTCCGCGTGAGCTTCCAATACCTCCGCCGTGATTTCCTCGCCGCGGTGCGCAGGCAGACAATGCAATACCATGGCGTCTTTTTTAGCAAGTTTCATCAGCTCGGAATCGATACAGAAGCCCTTGAATTTTTCTTTTCGGAGTTCGGCTTCGCCCTCTTGCCCCATGCTTGCCCATACGTCGGTATACATGACGTCGGCGCCTTCGGCGGCGGCTTTGACGTCGTCCGTTATCGTAACTTTGCCGTTTTGGGTTCCCCATTTAATTATTTCGGCATCCGGTTCATATCCTTTCGGGCAAGCTACGGCTATTTCCATGCCCGTTTTGACCGCGCCGACTATCAACGAATTCGCCATGTTGTTGCCGTCCCCGATAAAGGTAAGTTTCTTACCCTTAAACGAACCTTTCCTTTCGCGTATCGTCATCAGATCCGCAAGGACCTGGCAAGGGTGGCAATAATCGGTCAGACCGTTGATGACGGGAATATCGCTGAACTCGGCAAGCTTTTCGACTTCCGACTGTTTATACGTCCTGATCATTATTCCGTCCAGGTATTTGGACAGCACTCTGGCTGTGTCCTCGGCAGGCTCGCCGCGACCTATCTGCATTTCCGATCCCGACAGGAACAGCGCGTTGCCGCCCAATTGGTACATACCGACTTCAAAGGAAACTCTGGTCCTGGTAGAAGCCTTGGTAAAGATCATTCCCAACGTCTTGCCGCCCAGGTACGGCTTCCGCTCGCCGTGATATTTTTCAAACTTTAATTGATCCGCCAGGTTTAAAATGTCGGTAATTTCGCGCGAACTAAGATCGCCTAACTTCAATAAATGTTTCATCTGTCACCTCAATAGAACATCGTTCCGATACCTTCGTCGGAAAGCACTTCGATCAGTAATGAATGCGGCTCTCTGCCGTCGATTATGAATACTTTTTCAACTCCGCGACGAATGGCGTCGATACAGCAACGTACCTTCGGCATCATTCCGCCGCTGACTATGCCTTCGGAAATCAGCTCGCCCGCTTCCGAAGCCGATACTTCGCGTATCAGACTGTCGTCATCGTCCTTATCCTTTAAAATACCCTTTTCGTCGGTCATGTTGATAAAGGCTTTGGCACGCAACGCGCCGGCTATTCTTGCGGCGGCGGTATCGGCGTTGATATTATATACTTTGCCGTCGTTACCTACGGCTACCGGCGCAATTACCGGGATATATCCGTCGTTCAGCGCGTCCTCTATCGGCTTCGGATCGACTTTTTTGACGTCGCCGACATAGCCCAATTCCTCGTTCAGGCGTTCCGCCTCTATCATCTTTCCGTCGATACCGCATAGGCCTATCGCTTTGGCGTCCATCGAACCGAACAAAGCCACCAGATCTTTGTTGATCTTTCCCGCCAGTACCATTTGTACGACGGAAACGCTTTCCTCGTCTGTCACCCGCAGTCCGTTAACGAACTTAGTCTGCACGCCCATTTTGTTCAACGTCGCCGATATTTCGGGTCCGCCGCCGTGGACTACGACGGTTTTTACTCCGATCTGACGCAGCAAAACGATGTCTTTTATCACCGTCTTTTTCAGGCTTTCGTCGGTCATGGCGCTGCCGCCGTATTTGATCACTACCGTTTGACCCGCGTAATTTTTGATGTACGGCAGAGCTTCTATTAATATTTCGGCTTTTTTTGCGTTTGTAATATTCATGTTTCCTCCGTTCAGGTGCGGTAATCGCCGTTTATTTTAACGTAATCGTAGGTCAGGTCGCAACCCCATGCGGAGGCGCTTTCCTGTCCCGAATGTAATTCCACGTTGATATAGATCTCTCTTTCGCTAAGGACTTTTTTGGCAAAATCCTCCGAAAAATCTATGCCCCGTCCGTTTTCGCAAACGGGTATGTTTCCCGCCGCAGATTCAAAACTGACGTCAACCTTGTCCACGTCGATGTCGGCGCCGGAATACCCCAGCGCGCACAGCACTCTGCCCCAGTTGGCGTCGGCGCCGAAAAACGCGGCTTTGACCAACGAGCTTCCCACTACGGCTTTTGCCGCAATCCTGGCGGTTTCCTTTGTCCCGGCGCCGGTAACGTTACAAATCAACGCTTTGCTGGCGCCCTCGCCGTCGGTAGCCAACATTTTACAAAGCTTTACGGTCACGGCGGCAAGCGCCTGCTTGAACGCCGCAAAATCCGTACCCTCGTTATCGATCACCGGGTTCCCCGCCAGCCCGGAAGCCATGACGGTAAACATATCGTTCGTCGAAGTATCGCCGTCAACCGTAACCATGTTAAAAGAATCCGCTACGTCCTCGGAAACGGCTTTTTGTAACATTTCGTGCGTTATCGCCGCGTCCGTCGTCACAAAAACCAACATCGTAGCCATATTCGGATTTATCATGCCGGAGCCTTTGGCTATACCGCCAACCTTAACTTCGCTGCCGCCTATCACGGTTTTTACGGCTACCGATTTCATGACTGTATCCGTGGTCATTATGGCTTCCGCCGCCGCGACGGAGCCGTCGGCGCCGTAGGACAACGCCTCCTTTAACATCGGTATGCCCTTTTCGAACGGAGCAAGGCTCATCTGCTGACCGATAACCCCCGTAGAAGCTACTATGACGTCGCCGGGGTCAATATTTAAAGCTTTACCCAATAACTCCGAGCTTTTTTCCGCAATTTCTATGCCGTTAGCGTTACAAGTATTCGCGTTTCCGGAATTACACAGGACGGCCCTGGCGTATCCGTCGGCGATATGCGCTTTGGTGACCGTCAGCGGCGCGCCTTTTACAAGATTGGTGGTATAAACCGCAGCCGCTGCCGCGCGTTTATCGCAAAAAATCAACGCAAGATCGCGTTTGGAACGGTTTTTCCTGATTCCCGCGTGGATCCCCGCCGCCGAAAAGCCTTTAGCCGCGGTAACTCCGCCGTCTATATATTCGATCATAAAACTAGTCCTTTCCTTTCTTCTATTCCAAGCATTATGTTCATATTTTGTATGCAAGCGCCCGACGCTCCCTTTCCAAGGTTATCGAAGATCGCCGTGACGGTCACCCTGTCGGTATTCCCGTCTACGGAAACGATCATATCGTCGCGGGCATGTAACCTTCCCGCGTCCGCAAAACCGCCTTCGTAGGCTTCCGCCACCGAAATAACTCCGGTCCCGTTATAAAATTCGGAGTACAGCTTTTTCAATTCCTCCGTCGAGCCGATCCCGTTTAATAACGCGGTATGTATCGGTACAGTTACCATCATTCCCGAATAAAATGGTTCTACTACCGGCAGAAATACCGGCGCGTTTTTTAAACCCGTAACATAACAAATTTCGGGCAGATGCTTGTGCGTCTGCATCGGTTGGTACGCCCTGGAATAAGCGTAGCCTTTTTGTTCGTAATCGGCGATCATACTTTTACCGCCGCCCGAATATCCCGTTAAAGAGGTGACCGAAAGTAAACTTTCGGGAGCCAGAACTCCGCTTTTAATCAGAGGATACAATATCGCAATCGCGCCGGAGGCGTGACAGCCGGGATTTGCCACACGGTTTGCAACAGCTATTTTTTCCCTGTATTCCGCCCCCAATTCCGGCATACCGTACACCCATTCGGGATCGGTTCTGTGCGCGGTGGACGCGTCTATGATCCTTGCGCTTTCCGGAGCGACTTCGGCTATCTCTTTCGCCGCGGCGTCAGGCAGACATAACACCGTAACGTCGGCTTTTTTTATTGCGGCAATGCGCGAGAAGAGGGACTTACGTTCCTCTCCTTCCAACACGACGACTTTCAGGTCGTCCCTTTCTTTCAGCCTTTGGACGATTTGCAGACCCGTTGTGCCCTGCCAACCGTCTATGAAAATTTCAGGCATTCAAAAACTCCTCTATGTGTTTTAGCTGTCGTTCTATATCTGCGGGGCCGCCCTCCGACGAACGTTTCATAACGCAGTTGTACAGGTCGATTTCGGAATAAACGTCGCTGTCGAACAGCGGCGACAGCTCTTTTAATTCCTCCAACGAAAAATCTTCCAACCCGATATCCTTTTCCTGCGCGCGGAACACCAAGCCACCCACCAATTTGTATGCGGAGCGGAACGGCATCCCCTTTTTCGTCAAATAGTCCGCCATATCCGTTGCGTTGATAAAGCCTTTTTTAGCGGCATTCAACATGTTTTCACGGTTGAACCTGCCGCTTAGCATCATCGGCGCAAAGATCTCCAAGCAATCCGACAAAGTCTTCAGCGCGTCGAAAACCGCCTCTTTGTCTTCCTGTAAGTCCTTATTGTAAGCCAGCGGCAGACCCTTTATCAATGTCAGCAAAGTTATCAGATCGCCGTAAACTCTTCCCGTTTTTCCTCTGACCAATTCGGCTACGTCGGGGTTTTTCTTTTGCGGCATAATCGACGAACCCGTTGCGAACGCGTCGTCAAGTTCCAGGAATTTAAACTCCCACGAACACCACATTATGACCTCTTCCGACAGCCTGGAAAGGTGGGTCATCGCAAGTGAAGCGGCAAACGCCAACTCCGCCGCAAAGTCACGGTCGGAAACTCCGTCCAAGGAATTCGCCGTCGGAGCGGTAAATCCCAATAACTCGGCTGTGCGTTGCCTGTTTATCGGATAGGTCGTGCCTGCCAGCGCCGCCGAACCCAACGGACAATAATTCATTCTGCCGACCGCGTCCGAAAACCTGGAATAATCGCGCATGAACATTTCGGCATAAGCCGCAAGATGATGCGCCAAGGTAATCGGTTGCGCGCGTTGTAAATGAGTGTATCCCGGCATAACGAAGTCGGTATGCGCCTTTGCCACTTTATACAAAGCGTCGACAAAATAGCGGATGTCCTCCATTACCGTCGCGGCGCGCTTTCTTAGATACAGTCTGACGTCGGTTGCCACTTGGTCGTTACGCGAACGGGCGGTATGCAGCCTCTTTCCCGGCTCGCCTATCCTTTCGGTAAGGACACCTTCGATAAACATATGGATATCTTCGGCGTTAGGGTCTATTACCAGCTTGCCCGATTGAATATCGGACTTTATCCCGTTCAACCCCGCTATGATCTTATCGGCGTCGTCCTTGGAAATTATCCCCTGCTCCGCCAACATCGTGGCGTGGGCGATGGAACCTTCGATATCCTCTAAATACATCAACCCATCGACGGCTATCGATGAGTTGAATGCCTTTAACTTTTCATCGGGCTCGGTTTGAAACCTTGCCGACCAAAGATTTCCCATATCTCTCCTTTATGCACAGCAAACGCTGTCTTTTATTATTTTTTCAACGATTTTTCCATTATCGCGCGAACGGTCAGCGGCAGTCCGAACAGGTTGATAAAGCCTTCGGAATCCTTTTGATTATAGACTTCGTCCTCGTCGAAAGTCGCAAATTCGGGGTTATACAACGAATAAGGAGAGGTAACTCCGGCGTTTATGATATTGCCCTTGTACAGTTTCAGCTTTACCGTACCGGTGACGTTTTCCTGGGTCTTGTCCACGAATGCGGACAGAGCCTCCCTCAGCGGAGTAAACCACTTTCCGAAATACACCTGTTCTGCAAATTGTTGCGCTACCAAAGCTTTGTAATGAGCGGTATCGCGATCCAGGCAGATAGTTTCCAAAATTTCGTGCGCTTTGTACAAAATGGCTCCGCCGGGAGTTTCGTAAACGCCCCTGGACTTCATACCGACCAACCTGTTTTCGACTATATCCAACAGTCCGATGCCGTTTTTGCCGCCCAATTCGTTCAATTTGTATACCAACGATACGGGATCCAGCTTTTCGCCGTCTACGCTGACGGGAATGCCCTTTTCGAAATCTATCGTGACGTAAGTGGGTTCGTTGGGAGCGTCTATCGGGCTGACTCCCATTTCAAGGAATCCCTTCTTTTCGTATTGCGGCTCGTTTGCCGGATCCTCCAGATCCAAACCTTCGTGGGAAAGATGCCACAGGTTCTTGTCCTTCGAATAGTTGGTTTCGCGGTTTATCTTCAAAGGCACGTTATGCGCCTCGGCATACTCGATCTCCTCTTCGCGGCTCTTGATGTTCCAAATACGCCACGGAGCGATGATCTTCATACCGGGAGCAAACGCTTTTATGGTCAGTTCGAAACGTACTTGGTCGTTGCCTTTGCCGGTGCAACCGTGACAAATGGCGTCGGCACCCTCTTTCAAAGCTATATCGACTATGGCTTTGGCGATTATCGGACGGGCAAACGCCGTTCCCAACAAATAATCTTCGTATTTGGCGCCGGCTTTTAAGGTCGGGAATACGTAATCGGTGACAAACTTTTCTTTCAGATCCAGAATATATAATTTGGAAGCGCCCGTTTTGATGGCTTTTTCTTCCAAACCGTCCAGCTCCGTACCTTGACCGACGTCGCCGCTGACAGCTATGATTTCGGGATCATCGTAGTTTTCCTTCAGCCAGGGAATGATTATCGACGTGTCCAAGCCGCCGGAATATGCAAGTACTATCTTTTTGATTTTTTTATCCATGATTCGTGCCTCCGAATTGATACATACATTATATCCCCTTGATTTGTATAAATCAACAAAACGAAGGGGGTATTTATGAATATTTTTTGGAAATTATGCAGTAAGTATGAATAATTTTTCCATGTATTCATTGTAATCCTGCTATTTGACGCGCCTGCGCGCGCCTTACGCGCGGGATACTATACATTTTTAATGTTTAAGGAAGCTTTCGGGGCGATCGCCGTGAAAAGCATTTTATTAAATAAAAAAGGCGCAAAATGCGCCGTTCGTTTGCAAAACCCAACTAAGAAAAAAGCGATTTTTCCTTTTTTAGGCTTTGTTTAAAACTTCGAGTATTTTAGGATACAGGAACGCGGAAATGATTTCGTAACATTCGGCGTTCGGGTGCAGTCCGTCCTCGGTCAAATCATCGGGCAAGCTGCCGCGTTCGTCCACCAATTCGGAATAGACGTCCACGTATGTATATCCGTATTCGGCTTCGCCTGCCGACAAAGCGTTATTTACTTCGATGACTCCCGGAGCGACTCTTTTGAAATAAGCTTTCCCCCATTTTTCGTTTACGGGATAAACCGATTGCAGGATGATTTCGGTATCGGGCAAAACTTCGCGGATCTCGGAGATTATATCGAAAATATTTTTAACGACCGCGTCGGGTTTGTACCTTCTGCCCAGATCGTTTACGCCGATCAGCAACACCACCAAACGCGGTTCCAAATCAAAGATCGATTCGTTCATGCGGCGTTGCAGACCTATAGTCAAATCGCCTGCAATACCTCTGTTTACGGCGTCCAAGCCGGGGTAGTATTTATCCAGATCGCAAAAATCGGTTATCGAGTCGCCGACGAAAACGACGCCGCCCTTAGGCTCGTCTGCGTTTTCGCGCGCAAACTGCGCGACCTTAAAGTCGTGATAGACGTTTTCGCCCGACCTGAAACGTTTAAAAGCCGCGCCGCCCATTACGACGATAAACATGATCAATACGATCATGGCTACGGCAAGCGCCAATCTTTCGGAAAATCTTTCGTATCTTTTCATGCTTAGATTATATCAAAAACAGCCGCCTTTTTCAAGGTTTTCGCTTTTATTTACCCTTTTGTTTACCCTTTCGTCAAATATATTTTACTATAATATCCTAAATCCTGTTTTACCGATCAAATCAGCAACAACTCTGAAACGCTAGGATGCGGAAAGCACAGTTTTCCTACTTCGTCGGCGGTCATTCCCAGCTCTATCATCATCGCCGCGGAGGAGGCGATCTCGGTCGCGTAAGGCACGGCAAGCTGTATGCCTATCAGCCGTCCGTTCAAACTGACCGTCTTTATAAACCCGTCACGGGAAGCGCTTTCGGCAACGTACCTTGCCGAAAAAGACGCGGGAATTTTCCTGACCTCTGCGCCGGGAACGTCCCCTTCCTTTGCGCCCACCGAAGCCACCTCCGGCAGAGTATATACCGCTTCCGGAATACTGTCGTACCTTACCTTTACGGGCTGTCCCAACATATCGGATACTGCGGCGTCGGCTTCGCGATAAGCTTTATGCGCCAACATCATTTTGCCGTTTACGTCACCCGAAGCCCATACTTTGGGAACCGATGTGCGCATATACTCGTCTGTAACTATTCCTCTTTCGATTTTAACTCCGATGTTTTCCAAACCTATTCCGGCGGTATTCGGACGTCTGCCCGTAGCTACCAACAGTTTGTCGAAAATTATTTCCTTTTGCCCTTCGGCGGTATCGATTATCAAGCGGTTTCCGTCCTCCGACGGCAAGATGCGCTCGCCTTTTGCCGAGGTATAAATTCGTATGCCGTTGCCGGCAAAAGCCTTTCCTATGTACTTACCAAGTTCCGTATCCATCTGCGGCAACAGCTTATCCGTTGCCTCGACTATCGTGACGGAGGAACCCAGCGCGGAATAAATAGCCGCCATTTCCACGCCGATAACGCCGCCGCC
>DVNF01000105.1 GCA_018714575.1 Candidatus Stercoripulliclostridium merdigallinarum | reverse complement strand
TACTGTTTATTAGCTTATTCGGTTATTCGCGCGTGGTGTAAACTACGTCGACCAAGCCGTACTCTTTGGCTTCCTCGGCGGACATATAGTTGTCCCTGTCGGTATCGCGAGCAATCTCCTCGATGCTCTTTCCCGTCGCCGCCGCCAAAAATTTATTCAACTTCTCGCGCGTTTTCAGTATGTGATCGGCTACGATTTTTATATCCGAAGCCTGTCCCTGAGCTCCGCCCAAAGGCTGGTGGATCATGACTTCGGAATTGGGCAGGCAGATCCTTTTGCCTTTGGCGCCCGCCGCCAACAGGAACGCGCCCATAGACGCAGCCATTCCCACGCATATAGTCGACACGTCGCACTTGATATAGTTCATCGTATCGAATATAGCCATGCCCGCGGTTACCGAGCCCCCCGGTGAATTGATGTACAAAGATATATCTTTGTCGGGGTCTTTGGTTTCCAAATACAGTAACTGTCCTACTACTAAATTTGCGGTAGCGTCGTCTATTTCGCCCGATAAAAATATGATCCTGTCCTCCAACAGCCTGGAAAACAGATCGTAAGCGGTCTGCCCGCGATTGGTATTTTCTATTACGGTAGGAATGGGCATCATTACCGATTTGATTTTAGAATCCATAAACTCTCCTTTTCGCCCCAAGGCGATATTTTTATTTTTGACCGTCCGCAAAATTATATTATATGTGAATATATGTGAACCGATATGCGTCCCGTTTCTGCGTCCGTTCCGAAAGCCGATACGATCTCGATAATTACTATACCTAACTAAACGCGAACCGCCGAAAACCGTACTCAGCGCCTGATAGCGCCGCGCAGGTTTCGACGGTTTCGCCATATTTCGGTATTTTTATTTAATTCGATCCCGTATAGGCGATTTACACTATTACACTATTTTGTTGTTTGCCCTAAGGAAAGCTATCAGCTTATCAAAGGTCATTCTTTGCATCAAAGAGTTCAATTCGTACTCGTTGACGTTCTTCATGTAATCTTCTTCCTTTTCTCCGTCCTCGGCGCCTGCGCGCTTTTTCAATTCTGCTTTCAATTCGTCGGCGGAAGGTACCAATTTTTCCTTTGTGATGATGGCGTTCATTATCATGCCGGTCTTAACTTCGTTTTCGGCTCTGTCTTTCAGATCGGCGCGGATCTTTTCCTCCGTCGAGCCGGTATATTTCAGATAGTCCTCGAACTTCAGTCCGTACATCGCCATGTTGTGTTTCATGTCCTCGACGTTCCTGGTGATCTCGTCCTCGATCATGGCGTCAGGCACTTTCAGATCGGTGCCCTTTACCACGGCTTCGATCAAAGCGTCGTTTTCGGCGGCTTCGGCCTTTTTGACTTCGTCGGCTTTAAGTCTTTCCTTTATGCCGTTTTTGTATTCCTCGAAGGTGTCGAATTCTCCCAGATCTTTTGCAAACTCATCGTCCGCGGCAGGCAATTCCTTTACCTTTATCTCGTGGATCAAGCAAGTAAACACGGCTTCCTTGCCCTTCAGGTTTTCTGCGTGATAATCTGCGGGGAAAGTAACTTTTACATCGAAAGTTTCACCTATTTTGTGTCCTGCGACCTGAGCTTCGAATCCCGGAATAAACGTATTTGAACCCAAAGTCAACGAATACTTTTCGGCAGTACCGCCTTCGAACTTTTCGCCGTCTACCGCGCCCGAATAGTCCAAAACCACCATGTCGCCGTCCTGCGCCGCGCGATCGGTGACGTCCACAAAACGCGCCGCGGCGTTCAGATCGGAATCGATAACGCGTTGAACGTCCTCGTCGGTGATCTCCTTTGCGTCGACTTTTTTGATCTCCAGATCTTTATAAGCGCCTACTTCGAATTCGGGATATACCGTAACGGTGGCGGTGAACTTCAGATGATCGTTGTCGACCGAGGTCAACGACACTTCGGGATTGGAAACGACGTCAAGTTTTTCCTTCGTAACGATCTCCTCGTAGCGTTCGCCTATCGCGATTTCCATCGCGTCTTCATAGAATATTTCCTCGCCGTAGCGTTTTAAAATGACGTTGTACGGCACTTTGCCTTTGCGGAAGCCTTCTATCGCAAATTGATGTTTAGTCTTTTCGTATGCCTTTTTAACGTAGCCTTGCCATTCTTCCTTATCAAGGCTGACGGCGATCTCGACTTTGGAGTTGTCTAGTTTCTGTATCGAATATTCCATTATGTGTAACCTCCGTTCTGTAATTTTTTCGGTGGAATTTTTTCGTGCTACAGTATATTATCACAGTGCGGCGATTAAATCAACCGTTTAAAATTAAAAATAAATATTTTTATATAAATAAAGGAACTTCGACAAATTTTCGTCGCGGCGACACCGTCGAAAAGCGCGTATTTCATTGTAATTCGGCGCGGAATTTGTTATAATCACGGTATGCCGAACGACATGATCACGTTAAAAGCCTTGGGAAAAGAGCTGTCCGAAACGCTGAATTCGGGCAGGATCAACCGTATTGCTTCGTTAGGAAACGATTCCTATCTGTTTACGGTACGAGCACGCGGAACCAACCGCGCGCTGTTCCTTTCGGCAAAAAGCGACACGGCAGGCGTTTATATAACCGAATCCGAACATTCCGCCGACGAAATCCCCAACAACTTCTGTATGGCGTTAAGAAAACGCCTGATCGGCGGAATCGTGGAAAGTTTTTCGGTAGAAAACGAAGACAGGATAATAAAAATCGACATTTTAAGCCGCAACGAATTGAACGACGCAAAAAAATATTCGCTGTACGCGGAGATCATGGGCGGCGCGTCTAACCTTATTCTGGTTTCGGACGGCAATATAATCGACGCCGCAAAGCGTATAATCAACGAAAATTCCCGCCCCGTTTATCCCGGAGCCGATTACGTCCTGCCCCCAAGAGGTAAGATCCTTTTGTCCGATCCCGACGCCGTTTCGGTTTTGGACAGCTCCTCGACGGCAAAAGAAGTCATCTACCGATTAAACGGTCTGTCGCCCGAATCGGCGACCGAATTACTGCGGCTGAGGGACTCGGTCGGAGCCGCAAAAGCCCTGCGGCAAATGAACGATATGTATTCATCCGCGGTATATTCCCCCGTAGCCGTCCCCGGTTCACCCAACGCATTTTACGCCTATCGGTACGGAAATTTAACCGACGTAAAACCCTTCCCCACCCTGTCCGAAGCCATCGATTTTTGCCGCAGAAAAGCCGTCGCAGAACGCGAAAGATCGGCGCGCGCCAGGCGTTCCGAAAAGCTGATTTCCGCCCTTGAAAAGAAATTGTTACGGCACATAGCGGACAGCAAAAAAGTCCTTGCCGATAACGAATCGGGCGAACGGTATAAGGAGCTGGGAGAGATCCTGAAATGCAATTTTTACCGCTTGCAGAAGGGTATGAGTATTATAGAATGTGACGATTTTTATAATAGTCGAAGTGTGAAAATCGAGCTAAACCCTACTTTTTCGCCCAAAAAGAATATAGAAAGGTATTTTAAGCTGTACGCGAAGTCAAAAGGCGCAAAACGCTTTGCCGCCGAGGATCTGACACGGTCGGAAGAGGCTTTGGATCGGGTAAAAGAAATAAAAATCTATATCCGTAATTGCAAAACGGAAGCCGAGTTTTCGGAGATAGAACAGGAGATTCTTGCGCTGTCCGGGAGGCCTAAGG
>DVNF01000104.1 GCA_018714575.1 Candidatus Stercoripulliclostridium merdigallinarum | reverse complement strand
GTTGTATACCGCGCCGACGAAGGAAGAAAATCTGACTTCGTACCGTAAAAACGGCGAAACTCCTAGACCGGCAAATCCCGTAATGCCCAAAAAGCGTTACGATCAATACGGTTATGAAATAAAAGACGTCGAAACTCCGACGCCCGAAGCGCCTGCCGCCGCCGTAAAAGCCGTAAACAACCGCCCCGACATAGACTACAATTCGGGCGCGACCGCATATCCGAACACGGAGATAAAGGCAGGGAGCACTTTACAGGCACCCGAAACCGTGTATTCGGCACCCCAAACCGCCGCTACAATACCGCAAACGCCTATACCTCAAAAGCCGATACCGCAAAGCACGATACCGCAAAGCGCGATACCGCAGAAACCGATACCGCAGAAACCGTTACCGCCCAAGGCCGAGATACCTGCGGGGATGTCGGGTAAGGATTGGTTGCTGACTCCGGTGTCGCCCGACGAATTCAGGGAATCGGGAGTCTTTTCCGACGTGCTGAGCGAAGAAAAATCCGTGACGGCGGCGATAGACGAAAAGTACGGGGCGTATTCCGAACCCGCGGCGACGCCCGAACCCGAGGTCGTAGAGGTCAAACCCGTGACGGCAGCTCCCGCACGGCAAAGGACGGAATTCCAATCCGACGTCATGAAGAAGCAGGCAAAGCCGGTATTCCCGACGATGAAAGCCGAGCAGACTCAGATGTTCGGCAAAGACGGAAAGGGCGCGCAGAAAGCCAACGAACGCGCCGAAGAGGAAGCTCCGAAGAAATACGTTCCGAAGCCGTACAAGGCGCCGCCTTTTGACCTTCTGAAGGATTACGCCAACACCGCCGGCGGTTCGTTCCCTTCCGATTACGGCGAAATGAAGGAAAAGATCGAAACGACCATGCACGAATTTTCGGTGCCCGCCGAAGTCGTCACCGCAAAGCGCGGACCCTCGTTTACGACTTATTATCTGAAACTGGGCGACGGCTATAAGATCAACAAGGTCACCACGCTGAAAGACAACCTGAAAATGAGGTTAAAGGTAAAGAACCTCAGGATCCTGGCTCCGATAGAGGGCGAGGACGCCTTCGGCATAGAGATCCCCAACTCCAAACGCGACATAGTCGGATTGAAATTCCTGCTGTGCAGCGAGGAATTCAACGCCGATTCCAAGGGGATCCGCGTGGCGATGGGCGAAACCTTTGACGGAAAGCCGTACATAGCCAACCTTGCAAAGATGCCGCACTTGTTGGTGGCGGGCGCTACGGGTACCGGCAAATCGGTATTTTTGAACTCCGTCATCATCAGTATCCTGTATAAGTACTCGCCCGAGGACGTCAGGCTGATCATGATCGATCCGAAGCGCGTGGAAATGAGCATTTACAAAGGGTTGCCTAACCTGCTGGTAAAAGAACCGGTCAAAGAGGCCAAGCACGCGGTAAACGCGCTGAAGTGGTTGGTCGAGGAAATGGACAGGCGGTACAAGCTGTTCGAAAACGTAGGTTGCAGGGATATAGACGAATACAACGACTTGTTCCGTGACAAGGAAACCGAGCCGAAGATGCCCAAAATCGTGCTGATAATCGACGAGATGGCGGATCTGATGATGACCAGCAAAAACAGCGTCGAAGAATGCGTCGTCAGGATCGCGCAGTTGGCAAGGGCGTGCGGTATCCACATGATAATCGCAACCCAGCGTCCCTCGGTAAAGGTCATAACGGGATTGATAAAGGCGAATATCCTGCACAGAGTGGCGTTTACGGTCAAATCGAACATGGACTCCAGGGTCATAATGGACGACGGCGGCGCCGAAGAGTTGTTGGGTAACGGCGACATGCTGTATTCCTTCCCGGCGAACCTGTTGCGTTTGCAGGGCGCGTTGGTGGAAACGGCAGAGATCCAAGGCGTAGTCAAGTACATAAAGGAAAACAACGAAGCTTATTACGACGAATCGATAATGTCGTCGATCACCTACGAGCCGCCGGCTCCGTCGGAGGAACCCTCCGTCAGTCCGCAGGAACTGCGCGACCAGGACTTCGAGCATTTGTTAAGGGTGGTGCTGAAGCGGTTTATAATGGACGGCAGAGCTTCCGTTTCCAGCGTGCAAACGGTGCACGGCGTAGGCTATCTGAAAGCTAAAAAGTTGGTTGACGCGATGGAGGAACGCGGATTCTTGGGTCCGCAGGACGGCGCGAAACCCAGGGACATTTTGATCACGATGGACGAATTTTACGATATATTCGGCGCCGAAATGGACGCGGAAGGCGCGCCGACCGCGCGCGACGTACATTCGGGAGGCGAGGATGAATAGTAACTCCGTCAAAGTAGGGTTTATATCCTTGGGGTGCGACAAAAACCGCGTCGACACCGAAAAGGCTATAGCCATCGTGCAAAACGCAGGCTATCGCATTACGGACGACGTCGAAAAAGCCGACATCATCGTAATAAACACCTGCGCTTTCATAAAATCCGCCGTGAAAGAGGCGGTAAACACCGTCCTGGAAGCGGCGGCACGGAAAAAAGAGGGAGCAAAAATAGTCGTTACCGGCTGTTTCACCGAACGTTATGCCGCCGAAACGGCGGAAGAATTCACCGAAGTCGACGCCTTTGTCGGCATGAACAGGTATAACGAGCTGCCCGAAATATTCAAAAATCTGGGGAACGGCGAACGCATGTATACCGGCGGCGAGGGCGTATTCTATCCCGCCGCGCGCGTGCTGACTACGCCGCCGCATTACGCTTATCTGAAGATCGCCGAAGGGTGCGACAACCACTGTACATATTGTACCATACCGTCTATACGCGGGAAATTCCGCTCCGAACCGCAGCGGTCGCTGGTGGACGAGGCGGCGCGCCTTAGTGAGGACGGAGTAAAGGAATTGATAGTCGTGGCGCAGGACACCACCAAATACGGGTCGGATCTAAAGGACGGCAGCAACCTGACTTCGCTGTTGGCGGAGCTATGTAAATTGGATTTTAAAACGGTCAGACTGTTGTACGCTTATCCGGAAAGCGTTACGGACGAATTGATAGATTTTATCGCCGACGAGCCTAAAATGGCAAAATACATCGACATTCCTCTGCAACACATTTCCGACAGAGTGTTGAAAAGAATGGGCAGGCGCACCGATTCCGACGCCATACGCGCGCTACTAAGGAAACTGCGTGCGCGTATTCCCGAAATTACCGTGCGTTCGACTTTCATAGTCGGCTTCCCCGGGGAGAGCGAAGAGGATTTCGAGCTGTTAAAGGCGTTCATAGCCGAAGGCAATATCGATTACGCGGGCTTTTTCGCATATTCGCGCGAAGAGGGCACTCCCGCGGCAAGGATGGCGGATCAGATCCCTTACAAAGTCAAGGTCGCGCGCCAACGCGCCGTAGAAAAGGAAGAAGCCAAAGTGGTAGCCCGAAAGAACGAAGCTTTGGTGGGAAAGGAAGTCGAAGTCGTCTACGAAGGTATCGATTATAACCGCGGCAGATTTATCGGCAGACCCGTATTCGCCGCGCCGACAGTCGATCCGGTA
Source organism: Candidatus Stercoripulliclostridium merdigallinarum (assembly GCA_018714575.1). Classification (GTDB taxonomy): domain Bacteria; phylum Bacillota; class Clostridia; order Christensenellales; family DTU072; genus Stercoripulliclostridium_A; species Stercoripulliclostridium_A merdigallinarum. The sequence continues at coordinate 3,697 of DVNF01000104.1, read as the reverse complement.
ATATATTTTACGGCGGATTTTGCCCCGCAAGTCGGGAAAAACTATATGGTGAAAATTACTCGAGGCGGCTTTTACCTCAGCGGAAAGGCGTCGGAGGCGGATCAAAAGGAGTGAAAGTGAGATATGGATAAATACCTCAGAATGTGCCTGCCTGTTGCCGAATTCGAAGAGCGTATGACGAATTGGCACCCGAATATCGACGATTACATGGTGGAAAGCGACGGCGGCGCCGATATAGGAGTGACCTTCAGAAACATTACTCCGCACGACGACGACGAATTGGACGACACTTTTTCGGACGTAGTCTATTCGGATATCGGAACGACGCTGGCGGAAACGCTGTACGACGAACTGCGCGAAAGCAATAAGCGGCTGGCGACGGCGGAGAGTCTGACGGGCGGCATGGTGGCTCAGTCGATAGTCGACGTGCCCGGAGCCTCCGAAGTGTTCTACGGCGGGATCGTTGCTTATACGGAACGAGCCAAAATGGACAAATTGGGAGTGTTGGATTCGACGTTACGCGAATGCGGCGCGGTATCCGGGGAAACGGCGGTAGAGATGGCTTCGGGACTCCTCAGCGACGACGTTTCGATAGCCGTTTCGACGACGGGACTTGCCGGTCCCGGCGGCGGCACGGCGGATAAACCCGTAGGATTGGTATATATCGCGGTGACCGATTACGACGTCACGGAAGTATTCGAACACCGCTTTTACGGCGACCGCGAGGAAATCAGGAAACAGGCGAAAGATTACGCTTTGTTCCACGTCGTGCAACATTTGCGCAATAACGCCGAAATAGCGGACGAGGAATCCGATTATTGAAATTCAGGTACCTAAAAACAGGAAAAATTGAACGGCAAACGCTGTTAAACATAAAGGAGAAACTATGGACGAAATCAAAAAAAAGTCATTGGAAGAGGCGCTGCAGAGGATAGAGAAGAACTACGGTAAAGGCTCTATCATGAACATGGACGGCACCAATAAAGTCAAAGTCGACGTCATACCGACGGGGTGTCTGGCGTTGGATCAGGCGCTGGGGATAGGCGGCGTTCCCAGGGGCAGGATCGTTGAAATATACGGACCTGAATCTTCGGGCAAAACGACTTTGGCGTTGCATATCGCGGCGGAAGCGCAAAAGCAGGGCGGCATAGTCGCGTTCGTCGACGCCGAGCACGCTTTGGATCCCGTGTACGCAGGGCATTTGGGCGTAGACCTGTCGCACTTGTACGTTTCCCAACCCGACAACGGGGAACAGGCTTTGGCGATTGCGGAGGAGCTGGCAAAGAGCGGCAGCCTGGATCTTATCGTAGTCGACTCGGTGGCGGCTTTGACTCCGAAAGCCGAAATCGACGGCGAGATGGGCGATTCGGCTGTCGGTATGCAGGCAAGGCTGATGTCCCAGGCGATGAGGAAACTGACTCCGATAATCGCAAAGACGAATACCTGTATCATATTCATCAACCAACTGCGCGAAAAGATAGGCGTCATGTTCGGCAACCCCGAAACGACGACGGGCGGCAAAGCGCTGAAATTCTATGCCAGCATCCGTATGGACGTCAGGCGCGTAGACGCGGTAAAGGACAATTCCGGAGTCATCGGCAACCGTACCCGCGTGAAAGTCGTAAAGAACAAGCTGGCGCCCCCCTTCAAGCAAGCCGAATTCGATATTTTGTTCGGAACGGGCATTTCGCGCATAGGCGTCATTTTGGATATGGCGGTGCAACAAGGTCTGGTATTGAAATCGGGCGCCTGGTTCAGCTATGAGGGCGAAAAGATAGGACAGGGGCGCGAAAAAGCCATAGAATTCCTGAAAAACAACCCCGACGTCACCGACGCTTTGGAGGCGAAGATCAGGGAAACGTTCTGATCGTCCGACGTCGATCGTCTTCCCGTAAACGGAGCGTTTAAACGCATGCGAAGGCATGCGTTTTTTATATACGAAAGTCAAACGCCTATCCGCCTTGCCGATTAACAACGTTTGCCGTTTCGGAATAGAATAGTGCCGAATAAAGGACGGAGGTGTAACTTGATAAAAGACAGAGACAAGGAAGAAAAACTGTTTACGAAACGATTGGGCGAGCCGGTAGACGGCGATCAAGTGTCGTTGACCGACGCCGACGGCAATATTTTATTCAGGGATACGGTGCTGATGGACAAGCTTGCTAACTTCAACCGCGAGCGTATCCCCGAAAGGGTCGTCCACGCCAAAGGTTGGGGTGCGCACGGCGAATTCGTGCTGACCAGGGATATGTCGAAGTACACTTTGGCAGGGTTGTTTACGCAGGTAGGCAAGAAAGTCAGGGTCCTGGTGCGTTTTTCGACGGTTGCGGGAGGCAGAGAGTCCGCCGATACCGTCCGCGATCCGCGCGGCTTTGCCGTCAGGTTTTATACCGACGACGGTATCCACGACATAGTCATGAACAATACTCCGGTGTTTTTCATTCGCGATCCCATAAAGTTTCCCGACTTTATCCACTCCCAGAAGAAAAACCCCGTCACGAACCTGACCGATCCCAACGCGCAATGGGATTTCCTGACGCTGACTCCGGAATCGTTGAATCAGGTGACGGTGCTGTTTTCCGACCAAGGTATCCCCTACGGGTTCAGGTTCATGGACGGATTCGGGACGGACACTTTCTCGTGGTATAATTCGCGCGGCGAATATTTCTATATAAAATACCACTTTATTTCGGAACAGGGCATAAAGAACATTCCGGCGGACGAGGCAAAACGTATTGCCGGCGAAAATCCCGACTTTGCGGGGGAAGATCTAAGGAAAGCGATAGACCGTTGCGATTATCCTTCCTGGCGCGTAAAGGTGCAGATAATGACTCCGGAGCAGGCGAAAAAGTACCGCTTCGATCCGTTTGACACGACAAAGACGTGGTACGAGGAAGACTTCCCGTTGATAGAAATCGGCAGAATGACTTTGAACAGAAACCCCGAAAACTTCTTTAACGAAATCGAGCAGGCGGCGTTCTGTCCCGGGAACATGGTGCCGGGAACTTCGGCAAGCCCCGACAAGATGTTGCAAGGGCGCATGATAGCATATTCCGATACTCAGCGGTACCGTATCGGAGTAAACTTTGACCGAGTGCCCGTAAACTCTCCGGGAACGCCGGTATTCAATTATCAGCGCGACGGCGATCTGGCAAAGAATCCTACGGGCTCCATTAACTATTATCCCAATTCCTATGACGAAGTGCGCTTTTCCAAACGCGTCAGGAACGTGCCGCCGGAGGTGACTTCTCCCGTTCGGCGCGAAGCTCCGCCGATAAAGGATATAGACTTCGTTCAACCGCGCGACAGGTATATGGCTTTTGACGAAGGCGAAAGGAACAGGCTGATGGACAACATTGCCGAATCCCTTGGACAGGCGGCAAAGAAAATTCAATATCGCGCCGCGGCGTTATTTTATAAGATCGCGCCCTCTTACGGCGAAGGAGTAGGGGAAAGGTTGAAACTCAACCTGAGGGAAGTCAGACGGCTGTCGAAACTATCCCAAAAGGAATTGGAATACGCGACAAAATAAAGGGCGCGTTTTACGCGCCCGGGCTGTCAATCTATCATATCTATCATTTCGATCATTTCAATCTGATTTTCGGATAGATCACGGCAAAGATCAGCGTTACGGCGTTTAACGCCACGGCGGTAATGGCGGGCGGCATGAAATTTTCCGGCAGGAATCCTACGGAGG
>DVNF01000103.1 GCA_018714575.1 Candidatus Stercoripulliclostridium merdigallinarum | reverse complement strand
GACTGCGGCGATCCTGTCGAAGTTGGGGGTCGAGGCGACTTCCAAGGGCGTTTTGCCGCCCAATTCCGCCAGCGGTCTGTCCGCCATTCCGTCTCCCAAAACTATCAAATATTTCATATTTACCTCTATCTTATATACGCATAGCGCGCGCCCGCGCGCCATACTTAAGCATATTATACTATCCCTACAGGCGTTAGTCAAACGATAACGATAAAATGCCGATTTCCCCCGTTCGCGCCGTAATACCCCTGCAAAAGTCGTAAAAAAGCTTCCGTAGCCGGAAGCCGTAACGTTTTCGTTAACTTATTTATTTGCCTATGTGCCGTTTATATGGCATAAAAAAAGCGCCGCCGGGCGCTTTTTTGTTCGTTACATCCTTGTACTCTTGTCCTCGCCGATACCGAACATTCCGTCCAAAGTATAAACTCTTCCTTCGGTATCTTCCAACTTTCCGTAGATCCTGCCGAAAGGCAACGCGTAGTACACGTTTATCGCGATCAGATGCATATGCATATAAAAAACGTTGTCAATTTCGAATCGCAGATCGACTTTGCCGTATTCGTCGCGGATATACCATGTCGAGGCTTTCCTGGAATCCTTTGTGAAGACCACCGGGGGCAGCGGATAAGATTTTCCCTCTACCCAAATCAGGTTTTCGTTATAGTCGTCCTGGTTCAGCGATTGGTTCCTGGTCAAATTAAAGGCGAATTTTTGCATTTTACCGTCAATTTCAATGTCGCCCATCGTAGTCAGCCAATCGTAATGCGCGCGGTACGGATAATAGCCCTTGTGGTCGTCGATTATCGATACGGAACGTTCGTTCGTGACAAACTTTTCGCCGTTTACGATAACGTAGCCTTCCGCCTTTAAAAAGTCCTTTTCCGAATACAGCGGCTTGTTCGCGCCGAAAGGAATACTGACGATGCTGGGCGGCGACAGCCTGTCCACGGTCACGTCCATTTCGAACCTGCCCGCTTTCCCTTCGGAATATCCTATCGCGCGAGCTTTTCCGTTAGCCAGATCGTTAATTATCGTAAATTCCGACGCGTCTGTTTTCAGATAACATTCGCCGTCTATCAGCTGTTCGGCGACTTTGGCTTTTTTCACGGGTACGAAGTTTTTCCATGCGTAAATCTTTTTGTCGCGCTTGTCGAACCAAACGAATATCGAAAAACCCAACAGTCCCGTGTCGTAAATCGCGCTGACCAACATCCCTTCGTCAAAATGCAACTCGAACGCTTCCCATTCCGTCAGCCTGCCTTTTTTCATGCAATCGGGCATCCATTCTCCGCACGGTTTTTCACAATCCAACAGGTTTAGGCTCTTGAACGGCGTTAAAAAGGTGCCGAAATGCGCTTGTCCGTTCTCGACAATAGCTTCCGGAGTTTCTACCGGAACGCGTTTAGGGGAAATATAATCGGGATAATTTGTCATCGTTTGCCACTCCTTCCTGCCCATGTATACATTGAAATTATATCAAACAAAGCCGCAAGTTTCAAGGTGTATTTTTAAAATTTATCGGCTGTTTCAAACTTTTTGCGTGCCGAAACTCTACTGCGGAAAAAGATATTTTAAAAGCCTTTTTTACCAAAAACGATAACCGTCCACGACGTCGAAATAATTTTCCAAAGAGCGTTCGCCGCGTGCCAGACTGTAAAAGGCGTCCGGGGCAACGCCCGCGATTATAATGTGGTCCAACAAATTTATTCCTACCGAATAATAAGCTTCGCTGAAACTTTTCGTTGTCGAAATGTCTGCTTCGGACGGGAAAGGAGAGTTATTGGGGTGGTTATGCGCCATAATTACGCTGTGCGCGCCGACGGCGATCGCCTCCGCCACCAGATAAGCCGTGCTGATCGTGACCTTTGAAAAATTGCCTTCGGCTACCTGCTTTGCCGTTATCAAGCGGTTGTTTTTGTCCAAATGCAATACATAAAAGCGTTCTTTCTTACCGTATCCCAACCATTTAACCAATAATTTCGCGGCTTTTTCGGGGCTGTCGATCTTGCCTTTATAGCCGGGCGCGGCGGAATTCGCGCCGTACAGCAACGCCGCGTATTGCGGTATCGTCAGCGCCGCCAAAGAGGGCATTCCCTCTATTTGCCTCAGCTCCTCCGGCGAAGCAAACAGTACCGCGCGTAACGACCCGAAAGCGCGCAACAATTTTTTTGCAAAAGCTTCGGGAGGTTCTTTGAAGTACGGCAACAGCAAAAATTCCAATTTTTCGTATTCGGAAGCGACGTTTCCTGCGACTTTTTCAGCCAAAAGCTCCCTGTACCGTTTGATACGCGCGGCGGCTTTGTCGTCTTCCGCACTCTTAGAAAGTTCGTTTAGCGGTTTTGTGCTTTTCGGCGTATCGCGCCGCGGAAAAAAGTCTGCGCGAAAACAGTTCGTATGCGACAGCGCGTTGACGTAAGCGGCAAGCTCTGCCGGGTCGGCGGAACCCGAATATCCCGAAAGATTCCCGGCTTTGTTGACGGCGGCGTATTTTGCCGCCGTAGCTTCCGTCGTTTCCGTCGTTTCCGTCGCTTCCGCCGCTTCCGCAGTTTCCGCGCTTTCGGAGGCGATAGCCGCGTCGGAAGAGGGAAGCCCCGTCCTTTCAACGCCTAATTCCTCCCTCTTTTTCCGAATTTTTTCTGCCCTGCTTTCGAACATTTATCCTTAGTCGGTTTTACCGTGTTTTCTACGACGAAGTGCGGTCGTAAAATCGCAAATCAAATTCTTTTATACAGTCGGTACAGACTGTATCCGCCCGACAGGTTACAAGCGTCGAATCCGTGTTGGCGCAGGATCCTGACGGCAAGGTAACCGCGCAGTCCCACCGCGCAGGAAGCCACGATCTTTTTGTCTTTCGGCAGCTTGTCCAGATTATTCCTCAGCATATCCAAAGGAATGTTTACCGCTCCGGGTATGCCGCCGAAGCGGAGTTCCGACGGATTTCTGACGTCCAACACGAAGGAATCGTCCGTCAGGTCTTCCGGATAGACCGTGGGGCACAGTCCCGATAGTACGTTATGCGCGATAAATCCCAACATGTTCACCGGGCTTTTTGCGGAGTTGAACGGCGGCGCGTAACACAGTTCCATTTGCTCCAGATCGTACACCGTTCCGCCGAAGTGCATGACCGCGGAAATGACGTCGATCTGCTTTTCGGCGTACTGTTCGCCTATCGCCTGCGCGCCCAGGATCTTGCCGTCCGGTGCAAACAACAATTTCATCTTCAGCTGTTTGCCGCCGGGGTAGTATCCCGCATGTGACATCGGGAACGCGTATACCTTCAAATACTCCTCGCCCGCCGCCTTCAAAGCCCTTTCGCTTTTTCCTACCGACGCCGCAACGATATTGAAAATCTTTACGACCGACGCCCCTAAAACTGTCTCTTATACACATCTCCGAGCCCACGAGACAG
>DVNF01000102.1 GCA_018714575.1 Candidatus Stercoripulliclostridium merdigallinarum | reverse complement strand
CCGCCGCCCAGCGCCAACGACAACAGCGTATAACTAAGCGTACCGCCCAGAACCGACGTCGTGACCGCGGCGGTCAACGACGCGCCGAAACCGCTTTTAAATTCCTCCAACGCGAACAGCGCGCCGGCTATCGGCGCGTGAAACGCCGCCGCAAACCCTGCGCCCGCGCCGCCCATCGCCACGAAAGGATCGTACCTGTCGTTAGACCCCGTCCAATCGGTCACGGCATACCCTATCGCCGCGCCGATCGCCACGCTGGGTCCTTCCAACCCCAGGCTGAGCCCGCCGAACAAGGTTATCAATCCGCCCAGCACGGTTCCCGCCGCTACCCTGAGCCTGTTCAGTCGGCGCATGCCGCGAATAGCCCCTTCGGCGTTCGGAATCCCCGACCCCGCCACGTCCGGATCCAACCTTAACAACAGATACGACAACAGCCCCAACGCCGCCGCCATCGGCAACGCCAACAGTAACCATATCGGTTCCTCGCGCACGGCGGAATATATTTGCAGTCCCGTTTCGGCAAGCTTTTCGGCAGCATGTATAAACACCGACACCGCCGCGCCGGAAATCAACCCCGCCAAAAAAGAACGGATCACCAATCCGGGATAGCTGACGACTGCGATTTTTTTTGGTACGATTGCGATTTTCACCGTTATGTTCCGCCTGCGTTTTTGTTTTATCCGTTTGTGTTTTTCTTAGCTATATTTGCATTAAGGTATCCGTTATCTGTTTTACGGAAGCCCGAACGCAAAATTTGACGTTATTAATATTCCTCGGCGAGTTTTTTCAGCGCCTTTTGTTTTCTTTCGGCGAACAGGCGTTTATTCGTTTCGAACAAGTTGCCGCCGTGGGTATCGACGGAAACTATCAGCGGTCCGAACTCGTCCATATGCAACAGCCACATGGCTTCGGGCATGCCCAGATCCGCCCATTCCACGCCGTAAGTTTTCGTCACCTTATCCGCCGCCAACACCGCGGCGCCGCCGGCAAACATCAGGTGTACGGCTCCGAACTTTCGGCAAGCCTCCGCCGTCCTGTCGCCCATGCCGCCCTTGCCTATCAATATCCTTACGCCCGTGCGTTCGATAAAGTCCGCCTCGAAAGCCTCCATTCGCATGCTGGTGGTGGGTCCTATCGCCAAAGTTTTATATTCCTCCCCGTCGCGGGCGACTATGGGTCCGGCGTGGAAAACGGCGCCGCCCGTCAGATCGGTTTCAGGCATTTTCCCTTCCTTTACCACGCGTTCGTGTACGCGGTCGCGCCCGGTCACCATATCGCCCGAAACGTACACGGCATCGCCTACACGTAAGGCGCGAACTTCCTCCTCGGTTACGGGTAAATGCAATATTTTCATACTTCGAACCCCCCGTGAGTGGGACAGACAACGCCGTCCGTTCCGAAAATCAATTCGCCGCGGCGCATCGCCCAACAGCCGAACTGTACCGCAACGCCCATCGACGACGGATGGTGACATGCCGTATCGATATTGACGGCAATAACCGACGACGTACCGCCTACGCCTTGCGGACCTATGGCGATCTCGTCCAACACCTCTTTCAATTTCCCTTCCAAAACGGCGATCTCGGCGTCGGGAGACGGGACTCCTATTTTTCTAAGCGCGGCGTGTTTGGCAAGTTTAGCCGCAGTAGCCATACAGCCGGCGACGCCTACTCCGACGACCAAAGGCGGACAGGCGTTTATTCCCTTTTCCACCATTGCGTCGGCAACGAACCCGGCTATCCCGTTAAAGCCGACCGACGGAGGAAACACCGCGGCGCGCCCCGGCAAAGCCGAACCGCCCCCTTGCAAATAAACCGTCAGCCGCAACTCGTCGGAGCCGGGCACTATGTCGTATTCTATAAACGGCACGCCTTTACCGGTATTCGTGCCGGTGTTGTTTTCCGAAGGGAACTCCACGGCGTTCGGGCGCAGGGGCGCAGTCGAAGTCGCGATTTCGACTGCCTCTTTCAGCGCGGAAGGCAATAACGGCAATAACTTACATTCGCTGCCCACGGTAACGAAGAATTGCACCAGCCCGGTATCCTGACAAACGGGGCGCGACGAAGCGTCCGCCCTGTCCAGATCCTCCAACATACAGGCATACATTACCTTTGCCCTTTCGTCGGTTTCACGATCGGCCATCTCCTTCAGCCGCGCGACAACGTCGTCGGGCAACCTCTTTGCGGTATAATCTATGAACCGCGCTACGGTATCGATAAATTTTTGTCTGTCCCATTCCATGACGATATTATACAACGCGCGAAAATTATTTACAAACGACATTGCACATTTAAAACACAATATTTGTATTCAAAGCAAACTGCCGCACATAATGCGGCAGTTAAAGCTGTTAAACGTTAAAAAGTTTCTTTCTTCCGATTTTCTTAATCTGAATTTTAACGGCTTATTCGTCGGCTTCGTCGGGCAGTTCGTCCGCGTCGTCCTCGGGCGACACGTCCTCGTGCTTATCGGCGCCGCGCGAAAACTTCAATTCCGATAACGGCAACTTCTTTATCGCCGTGGAGCCGTCGTCGTAATTGAACTTCAGCTTCACCTCTGCGCGCAACGGATCGTTTTCCAGGACTACGGCGTTACCTTCCTGCGTCGATACCGTGGAATTGGGCTTCGGCATTTTCTTCGCCATTTCCTGATAATATGCGTTTTCGTACCTCAGACAGCACATCAACTTTCCGCAACAACCGGATATTTTCCCCGGATTTAACGACAATCCCTGGTATTTCGCCATGCGGATGCTGACTTTTTCGTAGTCCTTCAGAAAAGTCGTGCAACAACAGGGTCTGCCGCATTGCGCCAACGCTCCGCGCAACTTTATGTCGTCGCGTTCGTATATCTGCCGCAGCTCTATGCGGTTCCTGAACAGCCCGGCAAGGTCGCGTACCAATTCGCGGAAATCTATCCTGCCGTCGGCGGTAAAATAGATGATGACTTTGCCGCGGTCAAAGGTGTATTCCGCGTCGACTATCTTCATCTTCAGATTGTGCGCTTCGACTTTCTTTCTGGATTCCTCGATCAGCCTGTCGCGCTCCGCCAAGTTTTTGTTGTGCGCTTCGGTATCCGCTGCCGTCGCCTTTCTGGTCACCGGCTTTAACGGATGCACGATCTCGTTGTCGGGGACTTCGCGGTTTTCCAAAGCTACCGTGCCGTATTCGACTCCGCGCTGCGTTTCGACTACAGCGCCGTCGCCTTCCGAAAACGCGATCCCGCACGGATCGAAATAATATATCTTTGCATTTGTCTTGAATCTGATTCCTATGACTTCCGCCATTTATACTTTGCCTCCAATATATCAAACAACAATTTTTCCCCTATAGTGTCGGCGGAAATGTTGACTTCCGCCATTCTTCTGGCGTTGTTTACCGCCAGGATCGCCATCGCCAGACCGCCCGGAGTAAACCCCGCGCCGATCTTTTCTATCTCCGCGTCCCTGTTATAGGTGTACCGCCTGACGTCGGCTCCGGATATTTCCGCCATGACGTCCCTTAATATCAGCTCCGCAAAGTCCAATATCCTGGGCAACCTTTCCGTCGTGAACAGTCCGCCGTATACGTAAGGCGCCATGTCCTTTGTCTTTCTGCATTCGGCAAGCATCGAAAATACCGCCGAATAATCTTCCTCCAACCCCTCTTCCTCGGCATAAGCCGTCGCCAGAGCATAGTTTCCGCCGGCAAGCCGCGCGGCTACCCCGGCAACCGAAGCCGGAACTCCCGATTCCTTCAGCTCCGCCTCTACGTCGGCGTCCGTCGCCGCCGGTAACCTCATCAGCTTTACCCTGGAACGCACCGTTTCCAACAAAGCTCCTTCGTGCTTCGCCCTGAAAATCAACACTACGCCGGCTGGAGGTTCTTCCATTATCTTCAGCAATTTGTTCTGAACGTCCACGCCCGCCTTTTCGGCGTTGTCGATCACGAACAGTCTGCGTTCAGACGCCCAACCGCTCTTATGGGCTTCCGTAATTATGTTTTCGGCATCCGAAACCGTTATCTTTTTGTCGCGGTTATAAACGTGCAGATCCGGGTGAGTGCCCTCGGCAAACAGCTTTAACGACTCCGCGTCCCTGAAATTGTCGCTTAGCAGCGCCTTTGCGACCAATTCCAACATTATCCGTCCGGCAAGCTCGTCCTCGGACACGATCAGATAGGCGTTATGCACTCTGCCGGCGGCTATCTCCTTTATGAATTCACGGTAAAAAGCGCCGCGCTCCAGCCTGTCGGCAATCATAAAATTCCCCTTTCCTTCAGCGCCGACACTACCCTCTGAAAGGTGACTTCCTTGTCGTTATCGGGGATTATCGAAACTATGCGCTGCGGAAAACGGCGCGCCGCTTCCTTAAATCCCGCGTAACAAGCCATATGGAATTCCAACTTCTCCCCTTCGAAACGGTCGTGTTCGACGACAGAACCTTTCCTGCGGCGGAAACTTTCCGACGGCGCCATGTCGAAAAACAAAGTGACGTCCGGCATACAGTTTTTGACGATGTATTCGTTTAGTTCCAACACCCTGTCTATGCCGATGCCGCGCGCAAAGCCTTGATAGGCTATGGACGAATCGATATATCTGTCGCATACGACTGTCTTCCCCGACCGCAACGCGGGCAGGATCAAATTGTCGGCGTGTTCGCGGCGTTGGACGGCAAACAATTCAGCCTCTATTTCGGGGGAAACGGTCAGCGTATCCGAAATCAGGATCTCGCGTATCTTTTCGGCTACGGGCGTGCCGCCCGGTTCGCGCGTGAAAACGGCGCCGCGATCCGCTAACATTGCCGCCAGCCTCTTCGCATGCGTCGACTTTCCTACGCCTTCGCAGCCTTCGAACGTTATAAATACTCCCTTTTCGTTCATCCTGTTTCTCCCGATTGCCCCGTTTTCTCTGTTTGCCCTAAATATTATTTTATCACACTTACGCCGTCTTTATCAAGTCCGAATGAGCCGCCGCTTTGCGACAGCTTCGTTAAGTATTCGTATTCCGCCTCGCCTATGACCTGACCCGGAAAAATGCGCGGAGTGCCGGGAGGATATTCGCCGATCCCCCCGAACGCGCGCCTGCCGCGGCTTTCCGCTATCGGCACCACCTCGCCGCGGTCGGCAAACTCCAATCCGAACACGCCTTTCGGC
>DVNF01000101.1 GCA_018714575.1 Candidatus Stercoripulliclostridium merdigallinarum | reverse complement strand
CGCCACCGATGATCTTTTTTATATCTACCGAAAGCGGCGCGCGCCTTTTTACCGCGCCTTCGAAAAAATCGGAATACACCCCTCTCCTGATCGCGTTCAAAACGCTTCGGGGTATAAACGCTCCGTCCGTTTCCACGGTGATTTCGGGTGCGAAAGGAAATTTGTCGGTCTTTGAAAAAACCTCCTTTATTTCCTCCGCGCTTAAAGGTCTGTTTTCCGCCGCCGCGGCGATCTCGCCCGAATGTTCCGTCTTTCTGCCGCCGCCCTCGGCGGTAACGGATACGGGCTGACCCGCCATTGCCCTGACCGTTACCGATAGCGGCAACAGCCGTTTCGACGACAACAGTTTTTCGTTCAAGCCTACGTCCGTAGTTATCCTGACTTCGTCCCCCGGCTTTACCGCGCCGCGGTATTCCGCCTCGAACCGACCGCGGGATCCTATGACCTTTCTGATTATCGCGCTACCCGTTTCCTCGCCGTTCCTAAGTATCTTAAACGCGTCGCCTTTTTCGGGTTTTAGGTTACTTGAAACCTTTATTCGGTTACCTGTTACGGCTATTACCGTGCCTACGGCTTCGCCTATATGCCCTTGCGTTTTTTTGGAAATTATATCGTTTTTCCTGCCTGCGGCGGCAGTGTAATCGCCGCGGTTATAGCTGCGTTTCAACGCCGAAAATTCCTCCCGGGCATTCATTCCCGACATCAGCTTTTTATAATATTTCACTGCTGCCGAGACGTATTCCGGGCGGCGCATTCTGCCTTCTATTTTCAGCGCGGATACGCCTGTATCCCGCAAAACGGCTATATCGGGTCCGACCGACAAATCTTTTAGACATATCGCGTAATCGGGTTTCGCGCCGTTTAACGAATACTTCATTCTGCACGGTTGTTTGCACCTTCCGCGGTTTGCCGAATTGCCGCCTATAAACGCCGAAGCGTAACATTCGCCCGAAAACGAAGTGCACAGCGCGCCTTGCACGAACGATTCCACCTCGATGATCTTAGCCATTTCGCTAAGGTCTTCCAAAGTCGTTTCCCGCGCCGCGACTATCCTGGAAAATCCGAATTCCTTTGCCACTTCCGCCGCGTAAGCGTTACACGCTCCGCCCTGCGTGGATAAGTGCAATCTGATTTCGGGAATTTCCGCTTTGATACGTTTTCCTAAAAAAATGTCCTGTACGATAAATCCGTCCACGCCCATTTCGTACAGCCGCAACACGGTTTCGATAAAATCTTTTCTTTCCGAATCCTTTACCAAAGTGTTCATCGCGGCATACGCCCGTACTCCGAAAGTTTTAGCGTATTTCAGACAATAATCCAGCTGTTCAAAGTCGAAATTTTCGGCGGAGTTCCTTGCCGAAAAACGTTTTAAACCGAAATATACGGCGTCGGCGCCGCTGTCGACCGCAGCCAAAAAATGCTCTTTACCGCCCGCAGGCGCCAATAACTCTAACATTTCTTCCTTAAAATATCCCCGGCATACAGTCTGAAAGGCACGGCTATTTTCAGCCGCTGCTGCACCAATTTAGCGTCCGCAACGGGAACGTTATCCTCGTCGGTCATGTTACCGACGACAAATTTTTTCAGGAAAGAATCGCCTGGAGATAACACTTCCAATTCGTCGCCGACCGCGAATCTGTTCCTCATTTCCACTAAAGCCGTGCCGCCCTCGTAACCGATCACCCACGCCGCGAATTCGTATTCGCCCTGTTCCTGACCCTCGTCGTAATTCAACGTCTTATCGTTTTCGCCGTAAAAATAGGCTTTTGTATACGCACGGTGATTTATCTTTGTCAGTTCGGCTTCCGAAACGTTCAAATCGCCGCCGTCCATAGCTCGCCTATAGGCGTTTACCACGGTGGCAAGGTAATATACCGTCTTCATTCGCCCTTCGATTTTAAACGACTTCACACCGGCTTCCGAAAGCTTATTCAGCTCCTTTAGCAAATTCAAATCTCTGCTGTTCAGAATATACGCTCCGCGTTCGTCCTCGGTAAGTTCCAATTTATCCCCGTCCCTGCCGTATGCCGTCAATTCGTAACGCCAACGACAAGCCTGTACGCATTCTCCGCGGTTGGCGTTGCGTTCGGAAAGATAGTTACTCAGCAGGCACCTGCCCGAATAGCTGACGCACATGGCGCCGTGTACGAAACACTCTATTTCTACGTCGGGGTTGTATTCGGCGATTTCCTTAATTTCCTCATATCCAAGTTCTCGCGCCAACACCACGCGTTTTACGCCCTGTTCCGCCCAAAAACGCACGGCATACTTATTTAAAGTGTTGGCTTGAGTGCTGAGGTGTATCTCCAATCCCGGAGCCGTTTTTTTACACAAAGCGATCAGTCCGGGATCGGTGATCAAAACGGCGTCGGCGCCTATCCGTTCTAAAAATTTAAAATACTTTTCAGCCTCGGGAAAATCGGCGTTTTTTGCAAAAATATTGACGGCAACATAGACCTTTTTTTGCCTTTCGTGGGCGTAATCGATCCCCTCTGCCAACTCCTCCGCAGTAAAATTGTCGGCGTATTGCCTAAGCGAAAAATTTTTACCACCGACATACACGGCGTCAGCGCCGTACAAAAAAGCGACTTTTAATTTTTCAAGGCTGCCCGCAGGCGCCAAAAGTTCCGATTTCATAGCTCTATTTTCTCATATCTATCGGTTGCGCCCGCCTACCCGGACGGTCGCACCGTAAACACGCTGCGAAAAGCTGTTTTCGCCCGCTTGCGGCGTGAGCGTCGCTTGACACGAAACCGTAGATCTGCGCTCCTACACTTGCAATCGAACAAAAACCGCAATTTCTCGCTGCTATCTCCGGTCGAAAGTCTGAATTTATGTGCAAACTTTAACCTTATTATGATTTTCTAACGAAAATAAAAAACAGTCTCGAATGTTTTTATGAGGCATAGCACCATCAGAGGTCGTTATTATCCGCAATACAGCCGTAACAATGTTGACTAGCGCCGGGGGCTATGAGAGCCGCAGCAGATTGCCGTAGAATTTGATGTGATTACGGGCGAAACGCGAGAGAAGTGTACGAAGGTACTCGACCGAGCGTATTTAAGTATCCCGTTTTCGCCCGTAAGCGCGCAAATAATGCGGCAAGATGCGGTTTATATTTTCCTGCCCGACAATCCTTTCCTTATAAAAAACGTCTTTGCGTGTACGAACGTTTGCTTAACTACTTAATTATCCCGTCAAACAAACGTTACTTACCCTTTCCCTCGGGCAGGAAAATATGTATAAAAAAAACGAAGATAAGCATTGCATTTGTCTATGTCGTAGCGTTCGCGCTTACAACCGTTGCGGCACAGCGCGAAATAATCGCAATGCTTGCACTTTTCGGGCAGAGTCAAACTCTCTTTTATAAAGGCTAAGGCTTTGGGACTTCTGCCCATTTCCTCGAAACCGTTGGCGTAGATATTGCCCAGGGAATACTCGTCTAGACAATAAAAATCGCACGGATAGACTTCGCCGTCGCCTTCGATGACGAATTGCCGCGTGCAATAACCGTTCATTCCGCATTGCTCCGCAGGCTCGAAACGGGCAAGACGGATAAAGTTGTCGAATTGCCTGACGGATATGTAATTGCCGCTGCGGTAATCGGCATAGTAGCGCGCAAAACCTTCGATCAGAAAGTGCGCGTAAGCTTCCGCGCTTAGCGTGTACTGCTTGCCGTCCGCGTACAGGGGGGAATAATCGGGAGTCGTTTGCAAAACTCCGTTTTCAAACCTGAACGGCTTTAAACAGGGGATAAATTGCAGGTAATTGAAAGAGTTTTTGCGGAAAAAATCATAAATCTCTTCGATTCGGAATGCGGTAGGTTCGGTCAGCACGCTCAAAACGTTAAAATCGACGTTCTTTTTTTGCATCAGCTTCGCCGCGGCGTAGACTTTTGTAAAAGTCGGCTTGCCGTTTTTGTCCACGCGGAATGCGTTCGCCTCTTCGTCGCCGTCCAACGACAACCCCACCAACCAACCGTTGCCTACGAAAATATCGCACCACTCTTCGTCTATCAACGTGCCGTTGGTCTGTATGCCTACCGAAACTTTGTTGCCTTGCTTGCGGTATCCGTCCAGGAGCTCCGCCAGGCGGTAATAGAAATCTTTGCCGCGCAGTAACGGCTCTCCGCCCTGAAAAGACAGCGATAACGGCGCGCCCTCCGTATACTCGAACGCTTTTTTCAGCACGGTTTCCAGCGTTTCCACGCTCATAAAACCGTGCGACGGCGCGGTACGCGCCTGACACAGCGAATGGTAAAAACAATATTTGCAGTCCAGGTTGCACTCCGACGAAGCGGGCTTCAGCATCAACGAAAGCGGTTTCAAGCGGCTACTCCTTAATAATTTTTATATCCGTTATCTTATTCGTTATCTATGATTCCGCGGCGGTTTTCTTTCATTTCGCGGCGGAAATCCAAAAGTTTTTGTTTCAACGCGGCGGCTATGTCGGGATAGCGTTTGGACACGTCGTAGCCTTCCGCAGGATCCAGGTCCAGGTTGAACAGATAGTTTTTGTAAACCTGATCGATAAACGCCGAATTTTCGGTGCGAACGCGATCGTAATATTTAAAATCGTACATTTTTCCGTCCAAAGCGTAAGGCATTTGAACGCCTTGCGCTTTACCGCCTTTTTGATAAAACAGCGCTTCGTGTATTGCTGAATCGGCGGCAATATTCCCGGACCATAACGCTTTTAGGCTGACTCCGTCGACGATCCTGTCGGAGGGCAAGTCTTGAACGCCGCAGTAGTCTAAAATCGTGGCGAACAGGTCGAAATTCATTGACGAAGCGGCTATATGCTTTGTTGTGCCGACGCGTCGGACGACTTCGCCGGTGTACTTTCCGTCCGCGCCTTTTACCCAATCGAAGTAGCTGAATTCTTTATCCGGGACGGCTGTGCCTGCGCCCAGGCCTCCGGCAGGGTACGAAGCGATCAACGGTACTTTCATGCCGCCGTCAAAGGTCGTGTTTTTCCTGCCGCGCAAAGCTCCGGTAACGCCTTCTCTGCCGGGGCCGTTGTCGCTGGTGAAAATAATCAACGTGTCGTCGTACAGACCCTTTCTTTCCAAGGTATCCAGAATTTCGTCCAGGTACTTGTCGAATTCCTCGACGCAATCGATATAAGTGTCGTCCGAGGTGTCGCCTTTACCGCCGCCGTTATTGTCGGAATATATCGGCCAATGCGGCCAGGGCGTAGCGTAATACGCCAGGAACTTATCGCCCGAATCGGCGCTCTGTTCGATAAAATCGATGACTTGTTCGGTAAACAGCCGTGTGCTTTCCGATTGATCGGCGTTGTCGCGGTGGGAACGCACTTCGGTATGCGTTTCGCCCTCCGGGTGGTTGCCGCCCGTGTCGCGTACCCAATTATAAGGGGTCATGTCGTTGACGTAGTAACTGCCGTAGAACAGATCGAAGCCTTGATTGGTCGGCAGGTATTCGCCGTAATCGCCCAGGTTCCATTTGCCGATACAGGCGGTTCTATAGCCTTTCGCCTGCAAGACTTCGGCAAAAGTTATTTCGTCCCCCAATATCCCGTCCACGTTGAAAGGGAATTGATAGGGGTTGACGAAGTGAGTGATCGAATAAGGGTCGGATTCTACCGTCGTCGGGAATACGACGTTATCCAGATAACCCCTGGAAGGATACCTGCCCGTCAGCATGCCGAAGCGCGACGGCGAACATACGGGCGAGGACGAATAGAAGTTATCCATAACGATACCGCCGTCCGCGATCCTGTCGATGTTCGGAGTATTGATAGTGGCTTCCGCGCTGCCGCGGTAGCTGTACAACGATATATCCGAATAAGCCATATCGTCCATCAGGATTATCAACACGTTGGGTGAATCGGGGTTTGCGCGCGCGGCGGCGACGCTCCTTAGGTAATCGTCGTGCCCTTTTTGCAGGCTTTTCACGGTAGGAACGATCCGCAAGCACATAAAGAAGAAATAAACTGTTGCGGTACCCGCCATTAGAACTGCGGTAACCGAAACAAACAGTTTTCTAAACTTCGCGGGAGTAATCTTATCCGCGAACCACACGCCGAGAGCGCACAGCACGGGGCCGATCGCCAGGACAAGATTCCACCACAGCTTTTTCCCGAAGTCGTCCGCGCCGCGGATGACGAACGTCAGAAAAATTCCTGCTACCGCCACCGTATAGGCTATCCACAGGTACAGCGGAACGCCTTTATTAAATACGGCGCGCAGGAAGATAATTAGCGCCGCCGCGATCGCCGTAACCATGACTACAGGCGCCAGACTGACAAAGCCCGTAGCCAAAGTCGCCGCCGTCAACGCGGCGGTCACGGACAGAAAGATCAGATCGAACACACGTCTTTTGCTATCGATATGCGATTTGTTTTGTAAAATTTTTTCGGCGCCTTTCATACTCTCACCCCGCGGATACGGTAATATATTAAAATTTTAACATAGAACTCGGGAAAATTAAAGCCGTTTTATTTCGGAAAGTGCGCCCGAAGCTTTTACGGAATTTACCGGTATGCGTCCGATAATTATCCGATAATTATATTATTATTTATATCCGTGCGCTAAAATATATAAAATTATGTTGACTCAAATCGACAAACGTGATATTATTTATAGGCGTTTCGGGAATAATTCCTCCCGTTAGCATAAGGAGCGAAATACCATGCATGAAGTATATATGGGGTTAATGATAGCTTTGATGGTGATTATGGCGCTGTTGGCGATAGCGTTGATAGTCGTCGTCATGTTACAGAGCGGCAATCAAACGAATCTGGGCTCGATCACCGGCGCGGCGGAAACTTTCTTCGGCAAAAACAAAGCCAAGACGATGGAATCCAAATTTAAACGCTGGACAGTGGGCATAGCCGTTTCGATGTTGGTTTGCTCGATTTTGTTCTTTGTGTTTTTCTTGCTGGACAAATCGATCTGACGGAAACCGAAACCGATACTATCGTTAAATGGCTATAATATTATAGCCATTTATTTTTTTATATGGTATAATGTATCGGCAAACCGGCACTATTATGTAA
>DVNF01000100.1 GCA_018714575.1 Candidatus Stercoripulliclostridium merdigallinarum | reverse complement strand
TTTACTGCCGAATACGGCGGCGCCGTTATTCCCTTCCGTTCGCAGGATTACCGCGAGCGTGCAGCTAAATTCGCTTCCGACGATTGGATCTTCGGAAACGACCCGCCCTGTTCCTTAGAACTGCCGCTAAGGATAAACGGCGAAAATATTGAATTGCAGTTGCAAATACACGGCGGAATCGTTTCGTCGGTAAATTTTTACGGGGATTTTATAGACGCTTCTTTACCTGACAAACTGCGCCCTGTGATCATTGGCAAAAAAGCTTCCGAATTGACCGATCTTTCCGTTCAAAACCTCTTCGTTAAATTTTGATCTTTTGATCATTCGTTTAGAGATTTAAAAAACGAATATTGCCAACTCTCTTAAAGCGTTATATAATATAGATATTCACTCAATACAACCAATAATACAACAATACAATCAATATTATCTGAGGCTATATTTCGGGGATGAAGATATTATTCAAGCACACGCTGTATTCCATAAAAAAGAATCCGTTGCAATCTTTCATAATGCTGATTTCGGTTATGATCGTGACGGCTTGCGCTTTGCTGTGCCTGAACATATCTTCCATTTTCCGTCAAACGGCAGAGCTGTGGGGACCTCTTTCTTACGCTAACGCCGATTATCTCATATCCGCAAACGCCGATTATACGTACAAAGACGAGTACGGAAACATCGTTCCTTCCTCCCGTCAATTTGACGAAATAAAAGAATTTTTGGCAGCTGTCGGAGTCGGTTGGTTGAGATATAACTCGTCGGACAATTTCCTGGAAACGGAGGATCATACCGTTCGGGCGCATTCCTATATTGTCCGCGACTTGGACGAGATCAACCGCATATCCGAAGCAAGGATCGTAGCGGAAACGACGCCTTCCGAAACTTTGAACAACGCTTTCGTGTCGATAAAATTCGCACAGCTTACCGGACTTGCCCCCGGGGATACTTTCAGTGTGAAAGGCGACGAAAAAAGCTACTTTGTTCGCGGCGTTTGCGACAATTACGGCTTGTATTACGGAGGCGACTACGTAAAGGTTATTATCGAAGATCCGTATTCTTGGGCACGTTCCGAATCGGGCACTTTCGGAATATATCTACCCGACGGCTTCGGAAACGAAGAATTCGAAGCTTTGTTCTACGCCGAGAAGAACGACGGACGTCTCAGAGCTGCTTCTTTGTTGACGGGGCCGATTTCCTCCTACATTCCTATGATAGACGATTCGGTCAAAAACAGCATGAAAATGATTACGATCGCCGCGGCGGCGATCGGCGCGGTGATGAGCGTACTGTTGGCTTCGTCGTTTACCGTCATAGTGCGTTCCAGATCGGAAGAATTGATACGTTTTAAAACCGCCGGAGCCACTCCCGTCCAGGCTTCCGTTATACTGTTTACGGAAAGTATCGCCTATTCGCTGATAGGCGGCAGCCTGGGTCTAAGTGTCGGGCGGCTGTTGATATTGTATTTGGAAAACGCACTGCATAAGACTTTGCTGACCTCTACCATTGCCGTAACTCCGATAAGTTACCTTTGGTCGTTATTGATAGGAATAGGCATTGCATCGTTGTCGTCTTTGGTCCCGGCCGTTCGCCTGGGGATAAAACCGATACGGGAGCTGACCGGCGGAAAAAGCAAGATCGCCCGCCGTCCCCTGTGGTTTATCGCCGTTATCGGCGGCGCCGTCAGTATAGCGGGAATTGTTTGGATAGCTTTGACCGAATACGAAACCGCTCCGGTGTTTTTGCTGATCGCGGGATTGGCTATTTTGATCCCCGGACTGATGCCGACTATCGTATACGGCATATCAAAGCTGTCCGAAAAGTTCCCCTCTTGCCTGACCTTGGGCTTGATTTCCGCAGGCAGAAACCACGGAGTGCGTTCCGCCGCGGTGGTGACTACGGCGTTAATCGTATTCGTCAGTTTCGGAGCCTCTGTTTTAAGTATCGTAAATTACAGTACATATTCTACTTTTATCCGACTGACCGGCGATTACAGTATAGACATATCTTCCGCAAAAGCCGGTAACGACAGGTACGCTATTGCCGAACAAGTGCTGGACACACTGAAAGGTCTTCCCTACGTCGAAGATGCCGCGATCATAAAAGACAGCGGAGCGTCCATCGAGAATACCGGCACGGGTAACGTTCTGAAAAACCTGCGGTTGTATGCGGTGGAAAGCTCGGCGGATCTGCATTTCGTGGCTCCGGATTGTCCGGAAGAACTGTTCGAGGCATTCGATTCTACGCCCAACGCGGCGATAGTTTCGTCGGCTTTGGCTTTCGCATACGGCATGCGACCCGGCAACGATATCCGCATTTTCGTCGACAGCCTTTTCGAAGCCGATCATTCGAAAGAACCGTTCAAAATTATCGGAGTAGACGAAACGGTGACTGGGAACGATCAAATGTTGATAATAAAATATTCGGATTTCGACGAATACGGCAACCTCAGCGTGTCGGTAAACGCCGATCCCGTCCACTTTCAAGAATTAAAGTCGCTGTTGGATACCGACGTAGTAACGGTAATGTACCGCCAAGACGATTTTTCGGCGGAGGGCATGGATAAAATACAGGTAGGCAATCTGTTGCCTACCTTCCTGTTCATAATTTACGGCATAGCCGCCATAGGTTTGATAAACTTGTTGTTGATATCGGCAAACGGACGTCGGGACGAATTTGCCGTCTACCGAATGGGCGGAGCCGATATGGCAAAAGGAGCGCTATATATCGGCGCGGAGTCTTTGGAAATCGGCGTAACGACTTTTGCCGCGGGCTTCCTGTTGGCGTCTGTCGTGCGCTTGACCGCAAAGGGTATCGGCGCCATTATCGGAAAATACACGTTCCCCGTTATCTTTACCGTCGACACCTTGATCTTTGCGGCTGTTGGTTCCGCGATTTATATGGTAACAAACTTTGTCGTCAACCTGGTGTATTTCGCGCTGTCCGGCTACCGCACGCTAAGCGTCAGACAAGGATAACGATTATCGTTTAACCCCCATTATATATAAACTTTATCCGAAGATATTTTCCCCCACCGTCATCGGTTTCAAGTCCGAATTTTGATAATATTGCAGTATCTTTTCCAACGCTTTTAGGGTGTGTTCGGTCGGGTGCATCAAAATTAATTCTCCGCTTTGGGTATCTGAAGTCGCGCGTTTATATACCAAATCAGCGTTTTTGTCGCGCCAATCTACCGTATCGCGCGACCACATCACAACGGTATATCCCAAGTCTTCCGCGGCATTAAACATTTCCTGTCCTATGGAACCGGAAGGCGGCGCGAACAGTCGGACCTCTTTCCCGGTCAGCTGTTCCAACAGCCTTTCAGCGGGGACCATTTCGTCCATGTTTCTGTCATAGCTTAATTTTTCGGCGTCCTTATGATTATACCCGTGCGAGCCGATTTCGTGACCTCTGTCGGAGATTTCACGCACCAATTCCATATTCTTCGCCGCCCATGAACCGCCGATAAAAAAAGTAGTCTTTACGTTATAAGCGTCCAAAAGATCCAAAATTTCGGGTATGTATTCTTCCCCCCAATATACGTTGAACATCAACGACACTCCGTTTCTGTCGGGACTGCCGCGATATACCGCGTTATTGCCCGCGACTTCCACTACGGCTCCGGTGCCGTTTATCGCCAGCACCGTCAAGACTACGGCTATTACCGTCAGCGCGGCAACGTTCGCAATCAGCAACTTTTTTTTATCGGTATTCTCCATAATTCAATCGCCTTACTTATATAATTATATTGACTTTCCGCGCCGATATGTTTAATAATATTAAGGTAACGAATTATATAATTATTCGAAGGAGAACTTATGGCAAAGCTTACAATGGATAAATTGGTAGCACTCTGCAAGGGCAGAGGTTTCGTATATCCCGGCAGTGAAATTTACGGCGGTCTTGCAAACACCTGGGAC
>DVNF01000099.1 GCA_018714575.1 Candidatus Stercoripulliclostridium merdigallinarum | reverse complement strand
ATTTTCGACTACGTTGACCTTTACGCCAGGCAGCGACGATAAAAATTCGGAGCATTGATCGATCGCTTGTTTATGAGAATAGATTTCCTTTATTGCTTTTATATCGGTATCGGCGTTTGCCAACAGGTAGTGTTGCACGCGCAAGCGTATCGCCCTTGCGATATGGAACGAATGTTTCCTCATCAAATCGTACACGGCGTTTACCGAACCGACCGAGCTGTTTTCGATAGGCAGAACGCCGAAGTCGCACAATCCCCTTTCAACCGCGCCGAATACGGAATCCCAATCTTTGAAATACAAAATATCCGAGATCGGGAACATCTTATCCGCGGCTATTTGAGCATAGGCTCCGGCAACGCCCTGACAGGCAACCGTGGCGGATACGGGGAAGCGTTCTTCGCCCTTTACTAACGCGTCGTCGATCGCGGAGCGGATCTTTGACGGCAATCCTGCCGATTCCATGCCGTATGCGCGGGAAGTGTTGTATATGGTGTCGAACAACTGCTTTGCATACAGTTTCATGCCTTCGGGCATGGATTTTGTGACCCTGGAAACGGTAGCTTTTTCGACCAAAGTCCCGTCGGTTTCGGCAACGTTCCTGTCGCTATCCGCGGCTACTTCGGAAGCAAGCTCCATCCGCTTTACGTACAGCGCGGCGATTTCGTCGTCGATAGCGTCGATTTTCAATTTGGCATCTGCTGCTGACATATTCTCTCCTTATGAAAAAAGCCGCACTCTTTCAGGTGCGGCCTCGATTTTTTATTCGTTTTTGCGCACCGTCAAGCATTTGCGTTTTCCGCAAAGATAAATCCGAAAAAGCTAAAGCCGAAGGTAACGTATTTCATACTTTAAATAATATTCTCCCCGTACCCGTTTGTCAACGATTTTTTTGCGTTTTTTATCTTAACCTTCGAATATCGGCAACGTCGAGCCGCCGTAAGGCATGACGTAAATTTTGGAATCATCTCCCTGCGCGGCGGTTGCCGCCAAGAACGCGTCGTCCAAACTTTTAAACGGCTTAAATCCCATGGAAGTAACTAATCCGTCGTCCAATTCCGATACCAGATATATATCGGCTTTTTTCATGACCAAAGCGATTGCCGCCGCTTTATGCGCCCCCAATTTAAAATCGCGCTTTATATTTTCTATCATTTGGTCGGGAGTGTATTCCGTCATCCACTTTTCGAACAGCGCGCTGCCCAAACCTTCCTTGCAACCTGCCACCCAAATGATCGTGCCGCCGTCGCGTACCGCGTGTTTGGAATTGTCCAACGCTTTTTGCGCCTGGTACATGTTTTGATCTTTCGGATATCCGCCGGGGGAAACGACGACTATGTCGGCGCGCCGACGTAACGGCACTCTGTACAGCTTATCCAGAAAAGCCGCTCCGTCGCGGTGAGCTGCCGTGACGTCCCCCGCCACGGCGTATATTATCCTTTTGTGTTCGTCCAAAACGGCGTTCAGGATATAATCTATGCCCAAAATATCGCCTGCTTCCTCTATGTCGGCTCGGACGGGGCTAAAGATATTCCCGGCGTATGCGTCGGCACCCACCATCATGCTGTGGTTGACTCTGATGGCGGCGGGAGTCGATACTCCCGGCATTACCGCCTTTGCTCCGCCCGAATATCCTGCAAAATAATGGTATTCTATGTTCCCGGTACAGATGATAAAATCGGATTCAACGACTCGGCGGAAAATATCCACAGGCGTCCCGTGCTTTGTTACTCCCAATCTGACCACGTCGTCGGGATCGGAATCGATACATTCTATCCTGCCGTACAATTCCCCTGCCAAATATTTTTTTTCTTCCTCGGTGTGCCGTCTGTGACTGCCCAAGCCGAAAACGATAACTATGTCGTCGTCGGGAATGCCCGCGGCGTTCAGGCGCTTTATCAGCGGCGGCAAAGCTATTGCCGAGGGCATGGGGCGGGTAATGTCCGAAGCGATAATGCAGACTTTTTCGCCGGGAGTAACTTTTTCCTCTACCTTCTTATCGCCTATCGGGTGATCCAAAGCGTATTCTACGGCTGCCGCTCCCGTCCTTTCTACTTCGACGGCATTCGGCAACAGCACTCCCAACAGACGCTCCGCCGGTGGGTTGAACTCTATTTCGGTATGATCGTAGCCAATTTTCATATTTTACTCCGCAAGTTTTCTATATGTCGAAACCTAGAATCTGTCGTTCGGGTCGATCACCCTTTCGTCGATGTAGTATTTACGTTTTTTACAGTTAAAGTAGCCTACCGCCGATATAGCCGTGTACCACACGAAACAGCAAGGCAGTACGAAAATAGGAATGATGCCTATCGTGGGTACAGCCGTGGTGGCAACGATCCCTGTCACCGTAATGAACATCATCAGTATGGACGGATAGATCTCCTTTACGTAGTTCCAATTGAAATTAGCGAAAAAGCGTTTGACGGAGACCGAAAATTTTAAATTTTCCGCAATCATTTCGGGCGCCCACCCGGCGGTCAGCGACAGTCTGAAAGCCGCCAAAGCCATTGTACACAGCGTTCCTATCGCCAATCCGACTGTTCCGATCGTGCCTACCAAAAAGCCTACGAAATAATAACCGATTATCAGGATTATCAGATCCATCGGCACGGTGATAGCGGCATAAGTCAAAGCATACAGCGCCGCCTTGCCGCCCGTAGCTACGGTGGCGTTTATAAAGCCCTGGTTGAACCCGGTGCTCATCTTGTTGTATAAAACGAACGCCGTAGGGATCAATGAAAACGCCACGCCGAAACGTATCAGCAAAAACAACAATATATACAATATCACCGTTCTGGCCAATTCGTCCGAATTAGAGCTGATAAAATTTTGCAAAGGACCGTTATCGCCCCTTTGCAACATGGCTGAAAAATCCTCCTGCAATTCGGCGATCATATCGAATTCCGAGCCGAAAGATTCGATAATCGGTTCGGTTATCGCCATGAACAGCGCGAAAGCTATTAAAAACAGCACTGTCGTATACAATAATACTTTCAATATCAGCGTCACCGACGACACCGTCAGCGACAGCGAGTGTCTAAGGTTCATACTAACGCCTCCTGGGGGGTTTGTAGTAGAAATATTCTCTTGGGTAATCTTCCCTGGTCAGTCCCAGAATCTCGTAATACGAAACGAAAGCCAAGGTAACTATATATGTCAACAACACTGCGTTCAACACCGATTCGACGATGACGGAAGCGATCAAGCTGTGAGCGACTCCCACCGCCATACCGATAGCCGGCACGATCAGCGAAGGGATAATGACGGCGAAAGCCATACGCCTGTAAGTTCCGCCCGAAAGCTTGCCCGCCGCCTGAATAAACGCTTCGAACGTACCTAACCCGTTAAAGCTCATGAACGGAAGGTACAAAATCCCCAAAGTCAACAGCATGAAAAATCCGACGTAAGTTATTACCGCCACGATCGCCGTCAGAATTGCGGCTATCACCGCCAATTCTATACGGGAGATCAGTTGCAACAACAACGTCATCAGCACTTTCAACAGCAGCGCCGTCACGATATATCCGAACGCCCCCTGTAACACCGGTATAAAGCTTTCGTTACAGTCGCGGAAAACGCTTTCGGCTTTGAAAACTCCGACGCGAAGACTGCGCGAAATCACGGTAGTCATTACGCTGAGGAAAAACAGTATCAACACGAAAGTTATCGGTACGGCTAAGCCGGAAACCAATATGTTGATATTGCCGTTATACGACCAAGCTTCCCGAAAGGAAGTCGCGGCGTTGAAATCGGACAGCCAATTTATCAACGATCCCTGCGGCATCGCCGCCGCTATCGCAACGCCTATCGGCAGAGCAAACAGGAAAAGTACAAAGAACCTTTTTCCTTTTTCCAATTTGAACAGGTATTCACAAGTCTTGATAAAATACTTCATTTCCTTTTATTCCCGACCTAATCGTCGTAATCTCCTTTTTGGGATAGGCGGTCAGCGCGCCCGTTTTCGTCTGTTTCGACGTTGCCGCTTTTATTGTTTACGGCTGACTTTTGCGATTGCTTTTTAACGGTATCGGTTACTGTTTTGGGCTTTTCGGGATTCCGTTTCGCTTTCTTGCCTATAATACCTTTCCGTTTTAAAACGATTAAAGTTACTGCTGCGGCAATCATCAGCGCGGCGGCGATCCCTACTATTATCCATACCCAGTAAGGTGTTGCGTTATCTTCGCCGTCTATCACCAGATATATCGTACCCGAGGCGCCGCCGAGCATTATTCTGTCAAAGTTCGCGCCGGGGATATTTGCTTTTACATATATCCCGTCCGATTGCTTCACGAACACGCAATCGACGCCGGATTCATGTTTATAATCTAAGATAAAACTACCTGCCACGGCGTCCGAAGTCATCGGTTCGCCGTTTAAATACAGAATATAATCTATCCTGATTATTTTTCCGTTGTTGCCTGCGGCTGAGCGGATTTCGTTATATCCGTCCATACCTCGGTCTATTCCGCCCAGGCTGATCCTGACCATTACTTCGTCACCGGGTTTCCCCTGCACCGCTCCTTCGACTTCGCCGACAGAAAATTCGCCGTTTACCAAGTAATCGTTGATCACTTCAAACGAAACGAACTCCTCGCCCGATTCCACCGCCGATAAAAGGGTAGCGTAGACTCCGTTAAAGAATTCAAAATACAACTCCCCTTTTTTCAATAGCGCTTCTTCGGTATCGCCCAAAGTCCTGAAAGCAAACGTCAACTGCGCCAAAGCTTCGTTGACATCGTCGTACAATTTTTCCGTAACCGCGTTTTCGGTGCCGGGAGCGTGTTCTCTAATCAACGCTTCGGCGGCTTCGATGTTGCTTTTTACGTTATAATCGACTATTGTGCCGCCGCCTACTTCGGCTTTGATGATATAGTCCGGGTCGCCCGAAATTTCCAACTTGTTATCCAATAACGGACCTATAGATATATTGCCGACTCCGTCGATAGTATAGTAATAATACCAACCGTCATTTTGCAGGTCGAACCTTACGGTAGCGTTTCTGACGGAGCTGTTGAACCCGGTTTGATATGCGGTATGTTCTTTTACCAAATCTTCCAATTCCTCGGTCGTGAAATCGGGAACTTCGTCCTCTGCGGAATCGGTCAGACTGTCGTCAAAGCGCAACACATATATTTCCTTGATACCGGAAGCCGCCGAATACGGCGCGGTATTCGGAAACGCGTCGGTAAAATCTATTCTGACTGCATAAGTCGGCATACCGTTCGCAGTCCCCGTCTGTAATCCCATCATATATCCGCCGACAGCTTCGTTATAGACGGGTTGAGCGCCCGTCCAATCTATGTTGGCGACGACATAATCTTGTTCGTTTACATTCGTGCCGTCGGTGACTCTGACTGACAACGTGCCTGCGGCGCCCAGCCTGAAGATATACTGCCTTTGAGTATGATCCCCCGATTCCCCTTCATACCGCCAGGACATGGGGTAATATTCGCCGACGGTGGAATCCCCGACAACTTGGTCGTAATCGCGGTTGGTTTGCAGAGCTTCAGACGAATGATCCAATTTTAAATAAGGCACTCCGTTTATTTCGTCCTCGCCCCGTATCGCCCAAATTTCCCCGGCGGTATCCAAATCGTATGCGACGAACGCGTCTACGTTTGCGGGGACTTTTACGGACAATACCGCTCCGTTCAAAACGGACGATTCACCGGTGTCGGCGTTGGTGCCCCAAATGCCTCCGGAATAGAAAGACGGGACCGGATCCTTAGAAGATTCGTTCGAAGCCATCGGGGCTATGTATATTTGCAACGATCCGCCTCCGACCGCCGTTTGGTTATCGGCAAAAGCCGGGAATACGGCATGCGAATTCCCGGAAATGATTGCTGCTATCAGTAACAGCGATAGAAAGGCTATTAAAGGAAAAGCTTTTTTTGTTTTTTTCAGTATCTCCATTTGCGCTTCTTGTCCTCGATCTGCGCTTTGACCTTGCGCCTGTAAGCCTCCTCCACGCTGCCTGATTCCTCGCGCCATTTGTAAATCTTTCTGGCGCCGTCGGGAATACGTTTTCTGCGCCTTAGCGGCGCCGCGATCAATATCACGATTATGCCCAGCACGACTATTGCGATAACGGCAATAACTATGATTATCCAATACGGGAAGTCGGTAGTATAGAATACTATTTCTCCCGAAGTGTCGGCATAGAAGGTGATATAGTTACCCTCCCTGGTAAACGAACTGACGTTTGCAAGATTGCCCAAACCTTCGACCACCAAATTCTTACTGCCAAGGTACTCGTCCGGGATCCTGACATAGAACTTAACGCGTTTATCCAAAACTTTGTTTATTCCGTTTTCCCTGATCGAAATCGTTTGAACGGTGGCTTTCTGCCCGAATAACCTCGTAAAGAAGTTGGTTTCGTTACGCGCCTCGCGAACTTCTGAAAAGTCCACGGTGATATTGGACGAGAAGCCGCCTTCGGTCGTGATGTACGATTCGGTATTGGGGTCGACTACAATATTAGAGGTTATCTTTGCCGTCAGGTTGTAGACGGGTTCTCGGACGGTATAGTTACCCGCGTCCAAGCCGCCCAAAGTCCAGGAGGTCAACACTACGCGGTGCACTCCTACCTCGGCGGAGCCGTTTTCCGTCATCGCCGTCAGGCTTAAAGTAACCTCGTCGCCTACTATAATGCCGCCTAGTTCCGCCGTGACCCTGATGTTAGCCAAGCCGTCGTAAGCTTTGTCGTAAGCCACCGGGTTGATTATCGGAATTTCCTTAGGCAGTATCCTCAGCATACCGTTGACGGTAACGGGGTTGTAGTTGGGATCGACGACTACCGCAGAGATGGGATATTCGCCGGCAGTGTCGGGAATGTATTCCAAGCCGTCGAAACGCACTTCCACGGCGATATTGCCGGGCACGGTAATGACTCCCGGTACGGTGATCGAATTACCGTAAGTCTGAGTCAGTACCGCCGTATTAAAGGCTATGGATTCTACGTTGCCGCGGTTTACGGTATAGTCGATATATTTGGTTTCTTCGTCAACGGTGAACAAGTTAGTCAATCCCATGCTGACGGAAACGATATATTCGCCAACCGCGTTGGGTCTGACGGTACTTCCTTCGCCCAGGTTAGCCATAATATCTACATAGTCGTGGTATCTGACGATCAAGCCGTTTTGCATTTGATTTATCTCGTCCGAGGTCAGCAAGCCGGGCGGCAAAGAATTGATGTCGATCCCGACGCTGAATTCGGTGGCAGCGCCGAAGTTAACCGTGATCTGATCGGTGACCTCGGTCATAACGCCGCCCGTACCCATAATTCTGTATACCAATTTAACGGGTCTGGGGTTGATGATTATCGTAAACTCCCTGGAGCCGGTATAGTTTTGGTTATCCACCGTAGCGGTAAAAGTCCTGGTGACCAAACCGTCCGTAATGCCGTTAGTCAATCCGTCGATCCATTCGTCGAAATCGGCGGAAACCAAATTCATGTTGCCGGGCTCGGTGGTAAACGTCAGGTACGGAGCTTCTGCCCTCAGGTCGTCGCCGTAAACATAGTTGAATACGTTGTTGCCCGTTACCAAAGCGTTGGCTTTTATGACGTTGACGTCGACTTTGCCGCGGTAAGAGGAATAGTTCGCGCTGTCGTTCGGAATAAACGTATAACCTCTGTCCGGGTAAACTCCGACGTTGCCCAAAACGGCTTCGCCGTCGTCGAACACGAAGCTACCGGATATACCGCCTGCGCCGTTCACGTACACCATGGTACCGCTAAAGATACCGGAAGAAATCTTTGCGCCGTATCGGACGTCCACCGAACTCGGTAAAACAGATTGACCGACTAACAAAGAGGCTTTTTCAACGGTAAATTCGACTGTATTGGTTCCCGTGTAGTTGACGTCGTCTATGGTATAAGTCACGGAATAGTTTCCTGCCGGAGTCGGAGCCGTGGGCAACGCGACGCCGGCTTCGTTTCTGAACTGTACCCTATAGGAAATGCCGCTGTCCGAAATAACTACGGGCTGTTTGGGAGTGCCGTCATAGATCAGCGGATATTCCGTGGGCGACATGACTTCGATCGCGATAGCCGCCTTTTCCACCGTAACGGTCAAGGTAACCGTCAACGGATTATAATAATCCAATTCGGGGACAAACCTGTACTGCACCGAATGTGTGCCGGCATTCAATATCGCGTCGGGAGCCACCGCCTCAAAGCGCCCTGCCACAACCGAATCAAAGCCCGTGGTATGTACCACGAAGTTACTGCTTACGTTAGCGGCGCCTACTTTCGTGCCGTACTTGATCGAATCGACCGTGGGATAAGTGGTAACTCTGATCTCGGCGCGGTTTATCGTCAAAGTCGTTTCGGCAGAGCCGAAATGGTTATTGTCGGAAATTTCGGCTACTACTCTGTAAACGCCGGGGTTACCGGGTACCGAAACCTCGTTTCCGTTAGAGTTATAATAGGTAATTATGACGTCCGCAGCGGTCAGGTTGTCGGACACCGTAACCTTTGCCGCATGAGTCAAACCGTCATAGCTGAATACATAGCCCGTATCCGAATTCATATCGGTAAAGCTTACCGTTGCGGCGGCTTTTTCGATGACGTATTCCGTTTCGGCACTGCCGGTATAG
>DVNF01000098.1 GCA_018714575.1 Candidatus Stercoripulliclostridium merdigallinarum | reverse complement strand
GCTCCGAGGCGGATTTTTTCAAAAGTGCCTGAAATCTTCACCTAGACGCGGTTTATAATTTTCTTCCCGAAAATTTAAAAATAAAAAAGCCTGTACGGTAAGTACAGACTTTTTCTTACTATCATTTTTTTCGAGCGATATCGCCACCTCTATTTCCTTCCTCGGGAAGAAAATTATTAATAAATATCGATATCCAATATAGTAGCTTCCGTTTCGATACGCTCCTCTATTGCGGCGGCTTCGCGGCGGATCTTCAGTTCCCTTTCGATTTCTTTCTTTTGCTTTTCCGTGTACTTTATCGTAAGCAACGGTATCAGATAGAACAGCTGTCCCAAAGCCGGGGTAAGTATGAACAGCGGCCAGGCGAGTTTGAAAAAGGTTTCGCTGGGAACGTAATCCACCATCGCATCGGCTACGTCGGGATCGTAATCCATGATCTTCAACGCAAGACCCGTGGTAAACGTCGAAATGCCCGTACCGATCTTTGCCACCAAGTTTTGCAAAGCGAACACGGTACCTTCGTTCCGGTGCCCTGTCTTCCATTCCATATAGTCGATGGAATCGCCCCAGATTGTAGTTGTCGCTATTCCGTTCAATCCGTTAGGAATACCGCCGATACCCATAACGATCATTACGATGAAAATTCTCCAGCCTTCGTAGCCTATAAAATAGGAAATAACTCTGATCACTATATTCAATATTGTGGCGATGATCAAAGTCCGTTTCATGCCGCCCAATTTTTTTGCGATCCAGGTAGCGACGAACATAGCCGCCGATCCCGGTAAGCCCACTATAATTCCGTAAATGAATTTTACGTTCAGTCCTTCTATCGTCAAGCCGAAAATATTGACGGAAACCATGTATTTAAAGAAGTACACGTCCTGTAGCGATAGCGTAAAATTGCTGAGTATAGCGGCGATCACCAACGCCATAGCTATTTTGTTTTGGAAAATCAGCTTTATGGAATCGGAGAATTTCCCTTCGGGTTTGTATACCGGAGCGCGTTCTTTTGTTTTTGCCGTGAACATCGATAGCGACATGCCGCCGATACCCATTGCAATACCCAATACGGTAAATATCGTCATTTCGGATATACCGAATTTGGGCAGATTTTCTATCATCAGAGGGATCAAGCCGGGGATCCAGCCGCCTACCATTGCGCCGATCCTGCCGAATTGCGCCGCACGCGCGCGCTCGCTCGAATGTGTAGAGATCATCGACGTCATTCCCCACATCGACAGATCCTGGAACGAATACAGGAAATCCCATAAGAAATACACCACGATCAAGTAGACGCCCGTCCACGGTTCAGGCAAAAATCCGTAATCCACGAACATCATCGCGGTCAGTATACCTACGGGTAAAGCCATTATCTTCAAAAACGGTCTTAGCTTTTCGCCGTTTTTGAAAACGTGCCTGTCCACTATGGTACCGACTATCGGGTCGTTAAATGCGTCCCAGATCCGCATTACTCCCAATACTGTACCGATAAGCAACGCGTCTATGCCGATAAGATCGGTGCAAAAGTACATTAACCAAGACGAAACTATGTTATATGCTTGATTTTGCCCTGCAACGCCTATTGCAAAATCCAAAAGCTCTTTGTTTTGAACTTCTCTGTCGCTTTTATATGCAAAAAAACTTTTGATCTTGGTTTTGATAAAGCCCATGCGCCCCTCCTCGGTCTATAATTCAATATAGCATATCGATATAAATAATTCAATAGCTAAAATTTAGTCATATAACTTTAAATTTCATACGCTTGCGCTATAAAAATCATTCTACGCCTTATGCTCCAATGGTTTTTCCCATATAATTTTTCTGTTTGCTCCCGCGCGTTTCGGTTTTAGCCTCGCATAGCCTGTATTTAAGGAAAAATAAAAGCATAAAAATTGCATTTTATGTTGCAAAACGAATAGTTTGATAGTATAATAATACCCTTATAAACGCGGAAGGGTGACGTGATGAGTGATTACGCTATAGTCATATTCATAATGGTAATGCTGTATACCGTTTACATGGGCTTTAACGACGGTTCTACCGCCATTGCCACTACTATAGTTTCCAGGGCTATGCCTATGCGCAGCGCAGTGATCATCGCCGCGATTACTCAGTTTTTGGTTCCGATAGTGACCTTCCTGATCTCCAGCGAAGCCCTAAGCGTCGCTATGAACATCAATTCCAACATCGTAAGCGAAAACTTTTTTACCGGCTTAGGCGACAAAGAAGCTTTTGCATACATATTTTCCGCCATGTTCGGCGCTATGTTGTGGGCAATTATTGCATTTTTATTAAAAATCCCGAATACCATTTCGCACACTCTTTTGGGCGGATTGATAGGCGCCGCAATGGTAGCCTTTGGCGTTAATTCCGTATTGTGGACGGATTACGTATTGTTAAACGTCGTCGCCATGGTGCTGTTGGCCCCGTTGGTAGGATTTATTTTGGGATTTATCATGATGCGCGTCATCAAAAAAGTCGCTATTCACGCGACGCGCAGCGTTTCAAACGTATTGACCGTTTTGCAAAGGCTGAATCTGATAGTTTTGGCGGGCGCGTTCTCGTCTAACAACTCGCAAAAAGCGTTGGGCGTAATTTTGATGCTGGGTGCTCTTGGCTTGGCAAGTTATTCCCCCGAATCGTTACCCGTTTGGGTAGTGATCGTCGTTGCTGCGGCTTTGACGGCGGGAATGTTGTTCGGCGGAATCCGCGTCATCAATACCGTTGGCAGAAAGATCTATAAGGTCGGTCCCATCCATTCCGTAGTGTCGCAACTGACTACTTCCGTGGTCAGCCTTGTAGGTACCGGTTTAGGTATATCGCTTGGCATGGGACAGGTCATGACAGGTTCGGTCATGGGCGTCGGCGCCGCGGAAAGAATGCGCGGCGTACATTGGACTACGGCAGGTAAAATCGTATTCGGTTGGTGCATGACCCTGCCCGTTTCGGGCGGTTGCAGCGCACTGATGTATGTCATAGTAAAAGCAATTATGGGTATCTGAAAAGGAGGTTTAAGGATTCTGAATGGCACTTTTTAGAAAAAGGAAAAAAGAGGACAATTTTTTTGATTTGCTGACGAAGCAATCGGAACTGTTGGCAAAAGGCATGCACTTGTTGCACGAATATTGCTTGACCGGTGACGAAAAAGTCGCCGACGCCGTCATCAAAACCGAGGACGAAGGCGATATGGTCAGACGTATTCTGGTCGACGAGATCAACAAGTCGTTCATTACCCCTTTCGACCGCGAGGACTTGTTTAAACTTTCCTCGAAGCTGGACGAAATTTTGGA
Organism: Candidatus Stercoripulliclostridium merdigallinarum; assembly: GCA_018714575.1. GTDB lineage: Bacteria > Bacillota > Clostridia > Christensenellales > DTU072 > Stercoripulliclostridium_A > Stercoripulliclostridium_A merdigallinarum. The sequence continues at coordinate 11,250 of DVNF01000098.1, read as the reverse complement.
CTACGCAAAGACGTCCGTAGACGAGATCAGGTTATTTAAGGTCAAAGCCGATACCGAAATGACGGATATTACCGCCGCGCTTTCGGAGATGGCGGATCATATAATCCTTGCCGTTTCGAATATGGAACACCACGAAGCCATTTCTTCCGACGAAGCCATTTACGTCAAAGCCATGGAAAACAAGGTCGGCGATCTGACCGTAAAAGCGTTGACGAAGCTGTTCGACGAAGCCGATTTCCGTTCCATATTCAAATACCGTGAAATTTACCGCCACCTGAACCAAACCGCCGATATAGGCGACGAAGCTATGGACTGCTTGTTAAAGATTTTGGTGAAAATGTCGTGAAAAACTATAACTTCTTTGCATATCTAAGCCGAATGAAATACATCAAACGCTGGTCGTTGATGCATTCCACGGTAAAAGAAAACGTAATGGAGCACTCCGCAGAGGTGGCGCAAATAGCTCACGCCCTCGGAATGATAAACAAATTCGTTTTCGGCGGCAGCGCAAATCCGGATAAGCTGGCGGCTTTGGCGATATTTCACGAAGCGGCGGAAGTCATTACGGGCGATCTGCCCACCCCTATCAAATATTATAACGAAGATATTCGCTCCGCTTACAAATCCATCGAAGCCATAGCCGAACGACAGTTGGTCAATATGTTGCCGACGGAATTTGCCGACGCATATACCGAATACGTCACGCCGGATACGGCTTCTTTAGAGGGAAAACTATTAAAAGCCGCCGACAAGCTGGCCGCCTACGTAAAGTGTTTGGAAGAACTGAAATACGGGAACAAGGAATTTTTAAAAGCTAAAAACGCTACGTTAAAAGCCCTAAAGGATATGGCTCTGCCGGAAGTCGATTACTTTTTCGAAAACTTTATCCGCGGTTACGAGCTGACGTTGGACGAACTGGATTAATTCAATATTCGATCGATTCAATTCGATAACTTTAAAATAAACGTTCTGACAGACTATGAAAGCAGACGCTAAAAAACGCCGTATAATTATAGTTATCGCCGCTATTGCCGCCGTGGCAGTCGTTACGGGCGCAGTCCTGTTGGGTATTTGGTTGGGAACGCGTGCGGACGTGTTGGCGCTGACGGGAATGCAGACCTATTACCCGCCGTCGGAAAGCTACGTTACCGTGGATCGCGGCTTCGATTATTATCTTGGGCATCCCGACTTGGTATATTTTAAAGGGAAACTGATAACCGCTTACCCTTTGGGACACGGCAAAGGGCAGATAGCCATGAAAACTTCGTCCGATCTGGGTAAGACCTGGGACCCGATAGACGAAACGGAGCTGCCGGAAAGTTTTAAGTACTCCCAAGAAACCCCTACTTTATACAAATTGGAATTTACCGACGGCACCGAAAAAGTTTTATTGGTGTCGGGTTGCCCGTCATGGAGCGACGACGACGAGTACTACGCGAACGGGTTTAATTTTTCGCTGTCCGACGACGGAGTGAACTATACCGAATTTCAAAACGCTTACGGCGTCGAATGGGCGAATTCGATGCCCGACAGAGGCGATCCCTTGTACGATTCTTACCCGGAGGACGAACTGCCGAACTTCGACGAAAGCGGCAAAGTGCTCCCCTATGACGTCATTGTCGCCATGAGCTCGCTGACCAGGCTCCGCGACGAAAACGGTAACTATATCGACAAGTGGATGGGCACGTTCCACGACTACGATTTTTATAATTACGTTTCCTATCTTACGTTCGATGACAACGGACTTCCGCAATGGTCGGCTCCGAAAAAATTCCTGTCCGCTCAACGCGAAGTCGAAGCGGCTGCCGATCTGTGCGAATTGGAAGTCTACCGCGCTCCGGAAGGGGAATTGATACTGCTGGGGCGCAGTAACTCGCGCACGATGAATTCGCTGATTTCCGTTTCGTACGACGAAGGTCGGACCTGGAGCGCGTTAAAGGAATTGCCCTATTGCCTGACCGGCGACAGACACAAGGCGGAATACGATCCGATCTCCGGCAAAATGTTGGTGTCCTTTAGACTGTGCCTGCCGAAAGTCAAACCTCACGCGTTATCACGCTATACGGAAACAGGCGGCTATTGGGTGGCTTGGTGCGGCACTCCGTCCGATCTTTTGGACTACGCCACCGACCCGACAAAAGATAAATCGGCGCCTTTCGGGGATAAATTGTTGGTGCTGGGTAAAACAAACGACGGCTTGTCCGATTGCGGATATGCCGGATTGCAAATCATAGACGGCACGGCAGTATCGGTGTCTTACGGCAAATTCGACTCTAATGCAAAGTACCCGTATATAATTGCGGTAAATATCGATATGGCAGCGCTTTGATTATTATTTAAATTTAATTCTTCTTTTACCGATTTAAACGATTTAAAAACAGCCCCGAACGGGGCTGTTTCGTATTTACCTGTCGTCTGTTTATACCGACAAAATTATATCTTTAACAATTTTTCGGCGTTCAGATGGAATATCTTTTCCAAAGACTGTGCGGGAATGTCCCATGAATTCAGATTGGCTATTTCCTTTCCGGCGTCGCTCCAGGGCGAATCGGTCGCAAACAGGATCTTGTCGTCGCCGTGAGCGGCAAGTATTCTCTTGAACTGCTCTTTCCCGTAATATTCCGTACCCATAGAGGTATCGAAATATATGTCTTCCCCTGCCAATTCGTCCTCTACTTCCTGCCATTGTTGCTGTCCGCCAAGATGCGCCGCGATTATCGTGCCGCCCCGCAGCTCCCTCAACAGGTGTTTGAACATCTTCGGGTTCGATTTCAAAGGATCGGAGCCGATCGGATCGTAACCTGCATGGAACAATATTATCAATCCCTTGTTCAAAGCGTAGTCGTACCTTTTCAACATCACGGGATCGTCCAGGATAAAGTTTTGGTATTCGGGGTGTAGCTTGATACCTTTGTAACCCAAGCTGACGGCTCGGTCGACGTTGGCTTTCCAATTATCGTCCGGGAAGAGTCCTGCAAAAGGAATGACTCGGTCGGAAGCGATCTCCAGCCCCCAATCCATGTTTTTGTCGCTGTGTGTGGGCTTTGTGGCAACGGGCATGACTACCGATATGTCGATGCCGAAGTTGTTCATGGCGGAAATCAGTCCCTTGCAAGTAAAATCGTGTACCGGCATGTATTCGCCTTTGGCGTTTTTCTTTAAAGAGTCCATCGCTCTGTTTGCCAAAGCGTCCGGGAAAATATGCGTGTGGAAATCTATTATTTTCATATGTCACCTTCGGCATATGATTATACTATCGCATGAAAAGTTTTGCAAACAAAAATCGGTGCGAAATTATGTCAATAAAAAAGCAATTTTTATTTTTTCAGCAGGCGACTGCGATCGCGGTAATCGGGCATATATCGCGCCATTTCCCTGTGAAATGCCGCTCCGTGATTGGGGATCCGTATATGTATCAGTTCGTGCAGTAACAAATAGTCTATACATTCCGGCGGCTTTTCGATGACTTTATCGGATATGCGCATTAAATGCGTATTTACGTTCATATTGCCCCAATAACTGTTTGCCGAAGTAATTTTTATCTTACTCGGTTTCAAACCCGTCAATTCTATCAGCGCCGGCAGTCTTTCGGCAACGATCCGCTTTAGCGTTTTTACAGACAAACGTCTAACGTCCGCGGCGTATTCCGCGGGGAGTTCGGCTCCGCTTTCGCCGTCCGTATGCCCGCCTTTTGGCGGTAACAGTAAGTTTCCGTCCGCAAAACGGCACTCCGAAACGCCTGCGGAAACCAGATACTGATACCTTTTACCCAATAAATAGACCGCGTTCCCTCCGCGCATTACGCCGTTACTGCGATCGGTCGTTTTGCTTATCCATTTTAAAACCTTTTCCGATCGCAAAAATCTTTCGATATCGGCTAACGTCACTCCGCGACCGTAAGACAAGACTACTTTGTCGTTGCTAAGACGGACGGAGATCTTTCCACGCCGCATATCGGGTCTCCCGGGGCGCAAAAAAACTTCCCGCCCTTGACAATCTAATTTTTCGGGAAAACCGCTCATTTTAAATCTCGCGCCAAATATTTGTCCAGGTCTACCGTGCCGTCGGCATTGACTTCTACGCCTTCGGCAGTCAATAATTTTCTTTGCGCGTCGATGCCGCCGAAAGCAAACGCCGGGGCAAGTCCGCCGTTTCTGTTTACCACTCTGTGACAGGGGATCACGCCCGGCGTCGGATTGAAATGCAACGCGTATCCCACTGCGCGCGAAGCCTTGGGCGAACCGGATATCGCCGCAATTTGCCCGTAGGTCGCTACTTTCCCTCGCGGGATCCTTTTGACTATTTCGTATACTGTATCGTAATATGACATTTTAATCCTCTTATTAATCCTCTTTTCTGTATATATCTACCCTAAAGTCCAAACTGATCTCCCCTTCTCCGTCCGCCGCGGCATTCAACCGCGATTTACTGCTTTTCACCCCGTAAGGAGTCATGCGGATCAGTTCCGGCATCAAATCCTTGCCGACAAAAAATTTGTCCTGCAAGTCGACCTGAGATATGTGCGAAAATCCATGTGGCAAGGTTTCGTCCGCCACGTTTTCGCGTACCGAATCATATAAAACGCGGCGAAGTTCTATCAAATGATCCTTTCCCGGAGTCACCTTTATAAACAAGCCGCCCCTTTTCAATACTCTGCCGATTTCCGCGGGAAACACCGTAGTAAACACCGCGGACAGCATATCGAACGATTGTTCCTTGAACGGAAGTCTTGCGTTGTTAGCTACGGCAAAACATACTTTTTTGTAAGTCTTTGCCGCCCTTTCAATAGCGAACTTCGATAGATCCGTGCCGTAAAATTCGACGTCAGGGAAAATTTCCGACAACCTCCCCGGCAATGATCCGTCCGCAGTCCCGATGTCCAAAAACGCCCCTTTCGGCGGCAGTTGCTCTATGTATTCGTACAGCTTGTTATAATACCCTGCCGCCATAACGTTGCGCCGTGCCGCTATGGACGTTTCTCCGTCCCCTGACGGCGTGCGCTTGCTGCCAAGCACCAAATTTACATAGCCCGCGCGCGCTATATCGTAACAATGACCGTTTTCGCAATAATACGAACGCTCCCTGATATTCAATTCCTTTCCGCATTTCGGGCAGATAAACAACTTACTTTCCTGCATTTACCTTATTTTAAATTATATTATAAATATTATGACGGTTACCGTCCTTTTTAAACCTCGACCTCGGGGACCCCCGAGGTCGAACGTTTATAAAAGGCTTTTAATAAATTTTTCTAATTATGCCTGCACGGGCTTCGTGTCATTAGCAATTCAAGCTATTTAGATTTTGTCGTGGAAGCCGCTATCACGAATTGTAAAAACTCTATACGCGCGACGATATTGCTTTCGCCGTCCTCGTCCGTGGTCAGCGTTCCGACCAGGTACGGTTGCCCGCCTTCGGCGGCTTTACCCGTATATATCGCCGTATAATCGGTATTAGTGACGTCGCTGTGCACCGTTTCCATATAATAAGTACCCTCGTATACGATACCGAACGGATCGGTCAGCACTAATCCGGCGGGGAACTTGTCGGGCAACATTCCCGTTTCGCTTAATTCCGCCATGAACGCTTCCAACGCAGGTTGTTCCCAATCTATACCGACTATCTCCAGCCCCAAAGCTCCCTTTAATTTTTCCATGGACCCTACCCAATCGCTCAACTTAAATCCGGGGAAAAGTTCGGAAGCGTATGAATCCACCAAACCGCCTTGTACGTCGAAATCCGGCAACTCGACGTTCTGCAACAGTGAATTTAGAATAGGCATCACCGTTGTGCCTATTCCGTCCACAAGGTAAAACTGCATGCGCACCCTGCCGTCAGGATAAAATACGATCTTGCAATTATCCCTGTCGAACAGTTCGATCGAAGCTAAAATATTATCCTCGCCAAACACCGAACCTATAATATTGAATATCGGCATATTCCACACGGCACAATCGTCTGTCAGATAAAATTCGGTTTGAGTATCGAAATGCCGTTGATCGGGATCCGGTTCTATTTCTTTTATGTAATCGGGGGTCAGCCCGTCGGTCAAGTCGAAATAGGTTTCGGTAACTGCGGAAAAGCTGTCTGCCGCCGCCAGCTCCGTAAACGCGGCTGAGGAAACCGACGGATAAACTCGTTGCACTTCGTCCAATCTAAGCGCGCGGTATTTGCCCAAAGCGTCTGCGCCCGCGATACCCAAAGCCTCCAACTTCTCCTGTATGGCGCGCGCTATGACGGCGTGGCCTTTGTTGGACGGATGCACTCCGTCGTTATAAAACAATGCTTTGTTTAAGGATATATCTTGCTGATATATTTCTTCGAATGCCGCCGCGACGTCGACTATTTCTATGACTCCGGGATTAGCCTCCGCGTAGTCGAATATGACTGCGTTCAGGTCGCCCAACAGCTCGTTGGTGCTGGAGCGCACTCCGGCGTCGTCGAAGCCGTAAGTCCTTTTCATGTAATCTACCACGTTGCTGCCTATGATCTTACTGCCGGGGAACATGGGATTATAGACGGTGCTGACCATTATGGTAGCCGTGGGATTGACGCGGGCGATATAATCGATTATATCCGTAAAGTTTTTCGAAGCCGTATCCAACAAATCCAATAACCTCCGATATTCGGAATTGTTCGGATCCTTTGTCGGATAATACATGACAAGGCTACCTAAATAATTTTGCAACAGATCGTTTCCCAGGATAGAAATATGAATAATATCGGAAGTCCTGAGTATCGTAGCGTTCATACTTGCCCCGTCGTCGGGACGTTGAATGAATTCCAACATGGCTTCGGTCTTGTGCCCCGACACCGAACGGTTATAATATGTAAAGCCGTTAGACCTGCCGACTATGGCGTAATAGCAATTACTTTCACGTTCGTTGACGGGCGAAGCTCCCAGCACGCCTTCGGCAATGGAATCGCCCCAAAAGCTGATGATCGGCGCTTCCTGCGCTTCGGGCGCGTCTTCTTCAAAAACATAGGGCGCCGCGACCAAGACTCCGCCGGTAACGACCACAGCCAAAACTACCAAAACAGCTATCGTAACTCTGAAACGCATAACTCCCTCCGCCGACAGCTCGGCATTTTATAATTCATTCTAGCACGCGCGCGAAAAAAAATCAATACGTCCTTGATTAAATCGGTCGTATAGTCGATACTCCTTGACCTGACCCAACCGAAAAAGTTATAATTTGATTATGTATAAAGTTTATTTGAAACGCGGCGAAGAACGCCGTATAAAAAAAGGTCACCCGTGGGTATACGCCAACGAAGTACAGACCGTCGAAGGCAAAGCTCCAAACGGCTCGCTTGCCGAAGTCTATGACAGCGGCGGCAACTTCTTGGGAAAAGGTTACATCAACCGCCTGTCCAAAATTTTAGTCAGGCTTTTTATCTATAACCGCGAAGAAGAGGATACCGAACAGCTGTTTTCGGAACGCCTGATCCGCGCAAACGCGCTGCGAGAAAATATCGGCTTGGGCGAAGCCTATCGACTGTGTTTTTCCGAATCGGACGGTTTGCCGTCGTTAATAGTAGACCGTTACGGCGACGTTTATGTGGTGGAAATACTCTCCCTGGGTATGCGACTGAAACAGGATATTATCGTATCGTGTTTGGTCAAAGCCTTCCACCCGAAGTGCATATATTCCCGTTCGGACGCTCCTGTATTGAAAAAAGAGGGTTTGGAACCTCTGGTCGGAGTGCTGTACGGCGAATTGCCCGAACGCGTTCGCATTTCGGAAAACGGCATAAAATTGGATATCGACATAGTCAACGGTCAAAAAACAGGCTATTATTTGGATCAAAAGGAAAACAGGCTGGCACTCCGGCGTTACGCTAAAGGCAAAACGGTTCTGGACTGTTTTTGCAACGTGGGCGGCTTTTCGCTGAATACGGCAATGACCGCAAGCCGCGTAAAAGCCGTGGATATTTCGCAAACGGCTTTGGACGAGCTGACCTCAAACGCCGCATTAAACGGCTTCAACAATATAGAAACGGAATGCGCAGACGTATTCGAATACCTTCGCTCCGCAAAAAAGCGCGGCGAAAAATACGATCTGATCGTTCTGGATCCCCCTGCATTTTGTAAAAGCGCCGCCGAAGTCCCCGGAGCCGTCAAAGGCTACCGCGACATTAATATCGCCGCGATGAAATTGTTGACCGACGGCGGCATCCTTGCCACTGCGTCCTGTTCGCACTATATGGGCATTGCGTTGTTTGAAAAAACGCTGTCGGAAGCCGCTGCCGGTGCAGGCAAGCGCATCAGGATCCTGGAACGCAGAATGCAATCCCCCGACCACCCTGCCGACCTTGCCATACCCGAAAGCGAGTATTTGAAATTTTATATCCTGTCGGTAGACAGGCGTTGATCGTTTACCTACGGTCACCTGCAATCGGCTAAAATTTTTCGATCTAAACCATAAAAAACGCCCCGTGTTCGGAGCGTTTTCTTTTGGATTTTTACATTTGAAATTTGTAAGAATACGGATTATTTTTCCGCGGCGTTTTCGCCGTATCTTTTTTCCAAATTATCCAGCACTTTTACGGAAATCGCATAACAATCCGCCAGACATTCGGCGTCAAGATTGGTATAAGTATCCTTTCTGGTGTGATAATAATCTTCCAAAACGTGGTTCAGCGCGGTGATAGAAGTCGCTTTAAAGCCTGCCTTTGTGAACGCCGCACAGTCGGTAGCGCCGCCCAGCGGAGGTACCCAGGTTTTGTTGCAGGCGATATCCAATTCCTTCGCCGCCGCCATGAACGCGTCGCCTACTTCTTTGTCGGTCTTTACCGTGCCGTTCAGATCGCGGTAATTGACGCCCAGGAATTTTTTTTCGTGAATGGTATCGTAACTGATTATCCAAGTGGGAACGTCTTTGAAATCGTCCTTATGCGCCTTTGACCAAGCCATCGAGCCGCGCAAGCCCGCCTCTTCCGATCCGGACAAAATGACGCCGACTTCGACGTTTTCGGGTTCGAATCCCGCGTCTTTCATGGCTTTCAAAATGGCTATGCCCATATAGCACCCGGTCAAGTTGTCGTTTGCGCCGTCGACTATGGTATTTTCGTCCCACATGAAATACAACCCGATCGTGATCGGAACGAAAATCGCTCCGGCAACGCCTGCCCAAAACAGCGCGCCGTAAATTTCCGGGGTAGCTACTCCGACGCCGCCGTCCACGATTATCGCCGCGGCGATACATATCGCAAGGTTAAACAATCCGCCGATGACAGTAAGCAAGATATGCATTTCATATACCAAACCGCCGAATTTTTCGTTAACCGGCCAATTCCATGCTGCGTCCTGGTGTCCGTTATAAAAGATCCTGGCTTTGACTTCGCCTTTGCATTTTTTGATAGCCGTGACGTTTGTGCCCGTCATCTCCGGGAAGAATTTATCGACTACTTTTTTATAGAAAATAAATTGCGCGATCATTATCGCAAATCCCAAAGCTACCAAAACGGCGCCTGCTACCGGCACGAACCAAAACAGCAAATATCCCGCCAAAGAGAACGTCAAAGTAAAATACAGCCATCCTAGAAATGAGCCAGGATTTTCCTTGAAGGATTCTATGTAGGTGGTTTCGCAACCGCATTTGTCTTTCAAAACGCCTGCCATGTATTCGGAAGCCGCTTTTTCGCCTTCCGAACCGGGACCGCGTTTCGGCAAATCGCGGCAGATATGCGTGATCTCGTCCACCATAAACTGCGCGCCTTCAGCCTTTTTTTCAATTAAAGCATCGTATTTAGACATTTCTCTCCTCCAAAAGAACGATTTTAGATATTATACAACATTACTATATTTTTGTAAAGTACGCTTCCGACTAATTTTAACCAAATTAATTACTTATCACGCGTCGAAAGCAGCTTCTTTAAGCCCTTGAACAGCGGATCATACCCGAACAGCTTGTCTGCCGCCTTTCCCGTCAAAGTAATTATCGGGGTATTGACAACGGTCATAAATACTGTGCCGACTCCTAAAGAATGGTATGCTTTCATATATATTTCGGACCAATCGAATTCGGTAGGATCGAATAACGTCAATGCCAAAACCGCAGTAACGGTCAGCTGTATCAGATCGTATACCAATTTGGTTTTTTCCAATTTGAACGAATAGCGTTTGGCTACTTCCGCTACCACCAATTCGTATACTTCCAAAGGAAGATACGTTCTGAAAAAACAGGTTACTCCCACAGCCGTAGTCACCGCTCCTGCCGCCATCAACAGCCACCTCAGATAAACGACGTCGGTTTCGACGCCTATCACGGCTAGCCACATATCCAATACGTAACCGTATATCACCGCGACCAAAAACGCTCCTAGATAGCGGATATCGAAGCGCCTGACTATTATGCACATGATTATCAATACGATCCCTTGATAAACGTATTCGGTAACTCCTACCGTCAACCACGGCAGGTGCGGCGCCAAAGCCTCCTGAATTATAAACGCGGGGGCAGCTATCATCGACACTCCCAAATCGGCTTTCGAACACAACGACACACCCAAAGAAACCAGGAATATCCCCAGCACCCACATACCTTCGCCCCAACGGCTGCCCAGCAAAGGTTTATTTAATTTAGGTTTCTTTTCCTCCATTTTCAGATACCTTTTTCGTAGTTTTCGAAACAATCTCCGTGACCAGAATGGTCACTAAGACAATGGCTAAAATCAGATATGACATAAATCCGTATCCGACTTTCCCGGCGATAAATCCGAACGATAACTGAACGGCAAAGCCTACTACATACGCGCCGCCCATATGATAGCCCGTGATCTCTGCCGCGGCATCCGTTCCGAACCGCGCCGGCACCGTATGCAGAACCGACGGGAACACCGGTCCCATTCCCACGCCGATTATCGCGAGAGCCACATATGCGCCCCACGGCGCCATGGGTATTGCCAGCAAAACGACTCCGGGTAACGCCGCCGCCAATCCTATTCTGATCAAAGTCTTGTCGCGGAGCTTGATAGCCAGGATCCCTGCTATCAGACGTCCCAGCATCAAGCCTCCGTAAAATGCCGTTGAACCCAAAGCGGCGTTTTCTTCGGAAATCCCCCTGGCGTTCACCAAAAAGCTGGCTCCCCAAGTCCCGACCGTAAACTCCGCCGCGCAGTATAATCCCAAAGAAAAGATACTTAAAAGGACGCCTTTCGTCTTTAAAATCTCGCCGATCTTTCGTTTGACCGTAGCTTTTACCTCGCGTTCCTTTGGCGAAAACTTTTTCCACAGCGGACGTGAAG